>JAIBAP010000056.1 GCA_019695115.1 Caldilineales bacterium
CGAGACCCTGACCGCCACACTGCCGGTGCGAGTGACTGGGCGGCGGGTGGGCGAGGTGGTGGAGATCGTGGCCGAGTTGCGGGCGGCGGATGGGGGACTGCTGGATGCGAGCGCAGCGACGGTGCAGATCACGCCGCCCTTGCCAACCGCCACGCGCATCGGGCCGGAGGGCGGGGTGGTCTTCGCCAGCAGCCAATACAACGCCCTGGGCGCAGTGATCGGCCAGAGCACCCCCTACACAGGCACAGTCTTGGGGACCTATGCCGCCTTCGATTGGGCGTCGCCGCCGCAGCCGGTGACGCTCACCGAATATGATGGGTTGGGCCGGGTGACCAAGACCACTCTGCCCGACAGCAGCACCGTGAACACCGTGTACAATGGGCGCAAGACTGCCTCGCTGAATGCGTTGGGCCGGCAGAGCTTGAGCGAGGTGGACGCGTTCGGACGCCTGCTCAGCAGCAAGCAATACACGGGCAGCTATGTGAAGAACCCGCCCACGCCAGGGTGGAGCGACCCGGCCTATGCCACGGCCAGCTATGTCTACAACGAACGCGACCAATTGGAGAGCGTGAGCGGGCCGGATGGGGCAGCGACGGACCCCACTTACAACTTGTTGGGGCAGAAGACGCAGATGGTGGACCCCGACCTGGGGATGTGGACTTATGCTTATGACGCCGCCGGCAATCTGACCCGGCAGACCGACGCCAAGAACCAGCGTGTGTGCTTCTATTATGACGGCCACAACCGGCTGAAAGGCAAGACCTATTCGACGGGAACAGCGGCCTGTCCGACGGATCCGGGCTATACGGGCTATACGATCAAGTACTACTACGACGTCGACGAGAACGGCGCCGCCGTGGCCAATGGCAAAGGTCGGCGCACAGTGATGATCGACCCATCGGGCAGTGCGAAGTGGCTGTATGGGCAACGGGGCAAGGTGACGCAGGAGACCAAGGTCATCGGCGGCACGGGTGGGGGGACGTTCGTGACGAAGTGGAGTTATGATGCGGCCGGGCGCCTGGTGTGGCAGAAGTATCCTGCCGACAATGCGGGCGGGATCGGCGAACAGGTGAATTACGCCTACACGAACCAGGGCTTGCTGGACACGGTGATTGGGACGACGACCTATGTGGGCGACACCCTGTGGAATGTGCGCGGGCAGGTGAGCGAGCGCTGGCTGGGCAGCGCGACAGGGGTGCTGAAGCAGCTATATGCATACACCGCCGCCGAGAACTATCGGCTGGTGGGGGCGAGAAGCGGGGTGAGTCCGAACTACAACACCCTGCAAAACCTGAGCTACACCTACGACGATGCCGGCAACGTGCTGGCGATCACGGATGCAGCAGCCGTGGGAGGCAGCCAGACGCAGACCTTCACCTACGACGCCCTGAATCGGCTGGCGACGGCGACAGCTTCGGGCACGCCGCCCAACTATGGCGCCTACAACCAGGTGAGTTACGCCTACAGCAATGCCGGGAACCTCACCAGCTTCGAAGGTGCGGCCTTCACCTACCAGGATGCGGCGCACAAACACGCCGTGACGCACCTGGGTGGGGTGCAGAAGTATTGGTACGACGCCAACGGCAACGCCAGTCGGCGGATCAATGGCAGCAAGGACGTGACGCTGAGCTATGATGGCGAGAACCGGCTGCTAGACATCAGCGGGTCGGTGGGTGAGATGTTCGTCTATGACGGGGATGGCAACCGGGTGAAGGAGGTGACGGCCACGGCGCCGGTGCAATATCAGGAAGACTTCAGCGACGACCAGGCGCAGGGTTGGACGGTCGGAAGCGGGTCGTGGGGGGTGGCAAGCGGAAGCGGCGTCTATCGCCAGAGCACAAACAATACCAACACCAACACCTATCTCGCCCTGCCGCAGGCATCGGTCTCGACTTACCAGTGGACGGCGAGCTATACGAGCGGGACGCAGGCGGGGCTGTATCTTTTTGCTTCCTCCAACACAGGATCCGAGCGCGGGAACAGCTACCGGGTGTGGCAGGATGGCGCGAATGTCAGCATCTACGAGAGCGCTGCCAATGTCTCCACGCTGAGGGCGAGCTTTAGCGCCGCCAACGCCGCCGGGCAAACGCACAGCTACAAGGTGAGCTACGACCCGCAGACGGGGAAGTTCGACCTCTGGCGGGATGGCGTCTATCTGGGGATGTGGCAGGATGCGACGCCGCTGACCACGGGTGCGTACATCTCGTTGCGCACCGACGCCAGCGACGTCCTGTTCGACAACCTGGCAGTGAACGACTATCACTTCACGCGCACCTTCGTGGGCAGCCACTACGAGAAAATGACCACGCAGGAGGACTTTGGCGACGGGCAGGCGCAGGGCTGGACGGCCGCCAGCGGGACATGGGCGGTGAGCGGCGGCGGCTATCGCCAGAGCACGACCAACCCCAACACGAACGCCTACCAGAGCCAGGGACAGAACACGGCCTTGAGCTACGAATGGAAGGCGACGTATACGAGCGGGACGGAGGCGGGGCTGTATCTGTTTGCCTCGGCGGCGACGGGAGCCGAGCGGGGGAACAGCTATCGGGTGTGGCAGGATGCGACGCATGTGCGCATCTTCAAGGCGGCGAACGACAGCGCCGGTTCGGCGAAGATCAGCTTCGCCGCCGCCAACGCCGTCGGGCAAGCGCACAGCTACAAGGTGAGCTACGACCCGCAGACGGGCAAATTCGACCTGTGGCGGGATGGGGTCAGCCTGGGGACATGGACGGATACGTCCTCGCCGCTGACGACGGGTGCGTACATCTCGTTGCGCACCGACGCCAGCAATGTATTGTTCGACAACATCCTGATGACGCGCGAGAGCAAGTATTACGAGGCGGGCGGGGTGCGGGCCTGCCCTGAGTCTTGCCGAAGGGTGGCGGTGCGGCACAATACCAGCACGGCGGTCAGCTACCTCCTCAGCGATCACCTCGGTTCCACGTCCGTCACCGCCAACACCAGCGGCGCTTATGCGACGGAGTTGCGCTACTACGCCTACGGCGGCGTGCGCTACAACCCCGGCAACCAGATCACCACCTATCGCTATACCGGGCAACGCTGGGACAGCGGCACGAGCTTGTACTACTACGGCGCCCGCTGGTATGATCCGGCCATTGGCCGCTTCCTGGCGGCGGACACGATTGTGCCCGAGCCGGGGAATCCGCAAAGCTTGAACAGGTACAGCTATGTCCTGAACAACCCGCTCAAATTCACTGACCCGACCGGGCATTCGAATTGCCTGGAATGCGTAGGCGGCGGCGCTGGTGGCGCCTATGTTCCTGCTCTTTCTTGGCAGAACGGGCAAGCAGGCCTACTGACAAAGGAAACAGTAATCAAGGTAGCCGCTGCCCTCACGGCCGCTTATGCTACCATCTCGGTCACGACTAAGGTCGTTGAGCCTGCCAGGTCACAAACAGGCATTGCCGCGCAAGGTGGGCAATTTGTCGATGTAATCCCATTTGCCAAGCCCAATACTCAAGGCAATAGAGGAGCAGAGAGATGGGACAGAGAGGGTGGACAGAACTTCCCGAAGAATCCGAAGGAGGACAGACCCACACCGCCGCCCTTTGGCGACCCAAGGCAAAAACGCCTGGGGCAGGAGCCGCTTCAGTTACCTCCTGTTGAAGACGTATTGAAGAGTCTCGATCCTAAGCAGATCGGCTGGGGAAGATTCGTTCTGGCCAAGATGGGCGAGTTGATAGATGCCATCTTAGGCAATATTCCGCAATAGGGAGTCATCAGTGAAGCTGCTTGAGCAAATTCTACACAGGAATTCAATCAATCCTGAGGCAGTGCTCAGCGAAGCCGAATCCTTGTTTCTTAGAAATGAAGATAAAGCCGCCTCAAGATTGCTGAACAGCTTGGAGCAACAAACGCTGACGCCGGAGCAGCGATGGTCCATGTTGCTCCTGCAAGGATGGATATGTCATCAACACGCACGACACATCCAGGCGATGGAGTATGCGGATAGGGTGCTGTCTGAATCAGACGACGCTTACTACCTTGGCAGAGCACATCACTTGCGTGGGCTAAGTTATCGCGGCAAAGCATATGCACTACCCGAGGACTCTGAGACTGAGGTGGCTGCAGCAAAGCAGGAATTTGAACTCGCTCTCGATCTGCTCACGGGGCGCCAGGAACAACTTAGCGTCTTTAGTAGTCTGGCGATCTTGTTGGCCGACACCGATCAAGTTGATCAGGCCATAGCCTTAGTGGAATCTGTTTTACGGGGTTCACTTCCTCCCTCTGAGGATCTCGGCTGGTTGCACGCGCGACTTGGTGAACTTTACGTTCAGGACAAGGGTGACTGCGCTAATGGGGTAAAACAACTCGAATTGGCATTATCGCTCTTGGAACCAACATCAATCATACATTCCTGGGTGCATAGCCTGATAGCCGAGTGTTACAACAAAGCCGGAGAGTTCGAGAGAGCTTGCGTGCATGCTAAACGTGCATTGGATTTGGCCAAGCAGGACAAAGGCATTCAGAAGTTCGCCTTGATACGCGCTCATGAGCAATATGCGATCTCGCTTGCCTGGGGCGATTTCGACTTGCGTCTTGCCGAGCGTCATCTCGACATTGCAATCGGTATTGTGGATGAGGAGAGCCAAAAAGAGGATGAACTGAATGTTCGATTGGGCGAAGTCTTAAATATGCAAGGCCGCAACGCCGAGGCATTGCCGCTATTGGAAAAGGTGATTAACCGAGGCGGCAGGGTTGGCGTTCCACGCTCCTTGTATGCTTTGGCTGGACACGTTGCCGTCAAGAGCAAGGAGTACTTGAAGGCAGTAGAATTTCTTAATCTTGCGGTTGCGGAATCAGACGGAGACGTAGACCTCTCAATACATAGCTATCTGTATTTGGGCATCGCCTTATATCATCTGGGCCGCTATGACGAAGCATCTGAGGCGTTTCGTGCTGGCTTGCGGCTAGCACCCGCAAACCATCCTGAATGGTCGGGTTTGATGAAATGGTTGCTAGCAGCGAATCGGTTGAAAGCATAGTTGACCCCAAGAACCGGACCACAAGCTAAGGTGGAAGGTCTGGTATACTGACCAGACTCTGGAGGCCCAGATCAATGTCAAGAAGATGTTGCCTGCATAACGCCGAATCGAAACCAGCCTTCGACGACCTGAACGCCCACCGGAAGGCTACGGCAGGGTCGTGGCCGGCGGCAACCAACAAGCCAAGCGCCGCTGACCATTCTCCACGCCAGTGTGAGGAGTAGCGGCATGAGGCCGATCGCAAAGGTAGTGGTTTGGCTGCTGTGCGCCATGCTGGCGCTGACGGGTTTGCCCATCCCAAATCATGCCTATCTCTGCCAGGGGGATGGCAGCTACCTGGGTTCCTGGACCGACAGCACGCCGCTGACGACGGGCAACTATCTCTCGTTGCGCACCACCACCAGCAACGTCCTGTTCGACGAGGTGATGGTGGGGAAGGTGAAGAAGTACTACTATCAGGGTGGGGGGCGGGCCTGCCCTGAGCCTTGCCGAAGGGTGGCGATGCGGGATGGGACCAGCGTCTACTATCTCTTCGGCGACCACCTGGGTTCGACCAACGTGACCACAGACAACGGCAGCGCCTTGGTGGCCCGGCTGTTGTACAAGCCCTTTGGGCGTGAGGGTGAGGGAGCAAAACCGGCTGCTGAAATAACGGGACATGGCTGTTCAGGACAAAAACAGCCTGCGCCGGGATTCCAGCGCAGGCTGTTTTGATCGGAGATGGTGTGCAATGCCGGTGCAATGCACCTGATGTTCAGGACGATCGCGGGAGCAGATACGGCTGGGTGGGGTCGGCGCCCTGCAACTGCCAGACCTCGAAGCCAGATCGCCCGAAGTTCAGGAATTGGTCGGGGCCGGGGTCTTTGCCGTCGCCGCGGTGAAGGATGTAGCCGATCTCGTTCGGGTTGGGCGTCAGGCCGATCTTGAAGACGACGCCGAAGCGATCCTGGCCGATGGCTTTGAGCGGATTGGCCCACTCGACCGTCTCGGTCGTGTCGCCCCACAGGTGCAGGCCCCAGTAATCGGCGTAGTCGGCGCTGGTGTAGTCGCCGTAGTCGCCGGCCGGGCGGCGGTAGTGGATGAGGGCGTAACCCTCGGCCGCCCCGCGCTGCCGGTAGATGGCGGCCTCGCCCTGCTTCAGCCAGACGAAAGCGCCGGTCTGGTTGGGGACAAAGCTGCGGTCATCGGCCGTGTCCTTGTCGTCGCCCTTGTGGATGATGAAATTCACCGCTTTGCTGGGGTCGGCGAGCTTGACCTGGAAGAAAGCACCGTAGTCGTCGGTTCCGGTGGGCAGCTTGGGCGCGGCCCACTGCGTGATCTCAGTCGGGTCGATGGCGTCGCCCCACAGGTGCAGGCCCCAGCCATCGTAATCGCCCGCGGGCCGCTGGTAGTGGATGACCACATAGCCCAGGGCAGCCGGGGCGCTGCTGAAGTTGTCGGCCTTATCCTGAATGGCCCAGAATTCGGGCTGGTCGGCGGGGGTGAACGAGCGGTCGTTGGGTGTGTCCTTCTCGTCGCCCTTGTGGATGATGTAGCCCACCGGCTTCGAGGCGTCCTTGATCTTGATGAAGGCGAACACGCCGTAGTCGTCCTCGCCGTTCCATTGTTTGGGAGCGCCCCAGTCCGGCAGTTCGGATTCGTCCACGCCATCGCCCCACAGGTGCAGGCCCCAGCCCTCGTAATCGCCCGCGGGCCGGTGGTAGTGGATGATGGCGTAGGCCGTCTGCACCGGCGGCTTCGGCTCCTCGATCACCGTCGCCGAGGTCAGGGCCAGGTTGAGATGGCCGTTGAGGTCGCTGACGATGGCCTTGAAGACCAATTGCGTGCCCACGGGCAGCCCGCTCACGTCATAGAACACACGGTAGGGCGGGTTCGTGTCCGTGCCCAGGGGTGTGAATGTGGTCGCATCGCCCACCTTGACGGCAAAGCTGACCTCGGCCATCTGGTTGACGGGAACCTGGGCCACGATCTCGGGCCGGCCATAGACCTTGCCCTGGCTGCCTGGCTGGATCAGGGCGATGGTGGGGGCGGCGGCGCTGGCAGGCATGGGTGCGGCGGCGCGGAAGATGGCGAGGCCGAGGGCGGGAACCCCGACCGTGATCTGGCCATCGGCGCCGGCTGTGACCACGACCGGATTGGCAGTGAGGGGGAAGATCTGGTCGAAGGCGGTGTCGGGGCTGAAGGTGGCGAAGGTGGCCGATTGCGGCGCTTCGGCGTTGTTGAGGGCGACGATGTACTCGACCCGCTCATCGCTATCGATGCGCGAGAAGGCGTAGATGCCGGCGTTCGCCTGGCTGTAGCGATGGATCTGCACGCCCCGGCGCAGGGCCTTGTGCTCCTGCAACAGCTCGGAGTAAGCCGACAGCGCGGCGAAGATGGGATGGTTAGGGTCGAAGTTGTCGACGGCGGTGGTGGCGTTGGTGCCGATGAGGTCGAAGGCGTTGTACTCCGGCACCTGGCTGGCCATCATGTCCTCGCGCGCCAGTTTGTCGCCGCCGCCGCTGACGAAGCCCTGTTCGTCGCCGTAGTAGACAATGGGGAAACCACGGGCGAAGTAGATCAGGGCGTAGCCCAGGTTCACCCGAGCCACATCCTCGCTATCGCCGGCCCCGGCGTTAGCCGAGCGCACGGTGCGGCCCAGGCGGCCGATGTCGTGGTTGCTGATGAAGTTGCCCAGGCTGTAGGCATTGCTGTCGGCGTCGGTGAAGTAGTCGTCCTGGGCGAAGTAATCGCGCAGGTTGTCGGTGGCGGCGGACGAGGCGGCGAAGTTGACGGCCTGGCCGTGGAGACCGAAGTCGAGCACGCTGGGCAGCCGGCCGGCGGTGGTATATTGGCTCATGAAGGCCGGGGCGCCGTCGAAGACCTCGCCGAACAGGGTGAAGTCGGTCTTGCCGAGCGAGTGGGCATAGGCGATCACCTCCGGCGCCAGCTGTTGCCAGAACTCCAGGTTGACATGCTTGGCGGTGTCCAGACGATAGCCGTCGATGCCGTACTCGCGAATCCAGTACTCGAAGATGTCCTCGAAGCCGGCGACGACGGCCGGTTGCTCGGTGAAGAGGTCATCCAGGCCGAAGAAGTCGCCGTAGAGCGCGTTTTCGCCGCGGAAGGTAGAGTCGCCGCGGTTGTGGTAGTAGATGGGGTTGTTCAGCCAGGCCGGGTTTTTGGCTGCGGCGTCGCTGGCCGAGGCGAAGGTGGGCTTGTAGGGGAAGCTGATGTCCGGGTCGAGCGACGGGAAGGTGGCTCCGCCAGCGTAGTCGCGGTCATCGAAGACCTGGCCGCTGGCATCCTTGTAGGGATAGTCGGCCTTGTTGCGATAGCTGCTGCTGCCGCCATCGTAGAGGATGTAGTCGGCGGAGTGGTTGACGACGATGTCGAAGAAGACCTTGATCCCTTTGCCGTGGGCGGCGTCGATCAGGGCCTTCATCTGCTGGTTCGTGCCCAGGTGGGGGTCGGTGTTCAGCCAGTCGCGGATCCAGTAGCCGTGGTAGGCGCCTCCTACGCCCAGGTCGGTCGAGCTATCGGCCTGGGTGGAGCGGTTGACGAAGGGCGGGGTGAGCCAGAGGGACGTGATCCCCAGGTCGGCCAGATAATCCAGCTTGCTGGCCAGTCCGGCCAGGTCGCCGCCGTGATAGAAGGCTTTGTCGGTCACACGGTAGCCGTGGCGCAGGATGTCGGCGTTGGCGTCGCCGGTGTCGCCCCCGCGGTCGTTGCTGGGGTCGCCGTTGTAGAAACGGTCGGTCATGACGAAATACATGACCTCATCCTGCAGGGACGACTGCACGGCCGGGCGGGACAGGGTGGCATCAGCAGGCGAGACGCCCGTGCCCTTCATGTAGCTCACCACCAGCCGCGGTTGCTGACCACGCGGCCAGCTTTCCAGGCTGTACATGGCCACGCGGCCCAGCGGGCCGGAGGCGCTGATGGCCAGATAGCACTTGCCGCCGAGAGCATCTTCCTGATCCAGGCGGTCACAGGTCTCGACCTGGCTGCTGGCGTCGAGGGTCATGGCGCCCAGGTGGACGGACGCGCCCGGGCCGGGGTTGAAGACGGTGGGAGCGGTGGCATAGGTGACTTTGGCCGGGTCGAAGGGGGCGACGTTGTTGAGGACGGCCAGGGCCTTGCCGGTGGCGCCCGATTCTAACGTGGCCGAGACGGTGAGGCTGGCGTCCACGATCTGGGCGCCGACGGGCAGCGGGCTGCGGTCGAAGACCAAGAGGACGTTGTCCAGCCCGGTGGCGCGAGCGATGAGGGCGGCGTAGTCGTTGAAGTTGGTGGTGGTGGCGCCGCCGTTGACCCAGGTGTCGGCCAGCAGGGGCAGGCTGACGGTGATGGGGGCGGGTTCCGGTTCGACGAAGACGGCGACGGTGCGGGCGGGCACGGTGAAGGCGCCGGTGGCGGCATCAAAGGTGGACGTCTTGACCACGGCATCGACCGAGTGCTGCTGCACGGGGTGCAGGTTCAAGTCCATCCCCGCGAAGGGTGAGGCGAAGGTCTGGCTCTCGTCGTTGGCGTTGATCAGGACCACGACCGTATCGTAGTTGGGGTCGAGGTCGGGGTTGACGTGGTCGGACAAAGCCATGACGATGAGGCCGGGGAGCTGGTCGGGGCCGGTGTTGAGGAAGGTGAGACGGGACTGAACCTCCTCGGCAGTGTGCAGCCGGAAGAGCGGCGAGCTGTAGCGGATCGCCAGCATCTCCTGGAAGAGGTCGCGGCTGAAGGCGATGTCGGCCGGGCCAGGCTTGAGGGCCGGGTCGGCCAGGAGCGGCTGCATGATCGGCCAGTTTTCGCCATTCTTGCCGGCCACAGGCAGGCCCACACCGTAGTTGTTGTCCTGATAGGTCCAGTCGATCTTGTTGAACCAGTCGCCGGAGTTGTAGCTGTCGCGGTCGAAGGACTTGGAACGGAGGAGGTCGGCGCCGGCCTGGACGAAGGGCACGCCCTGGCCCAGAAAGACGGTGGCGAGGCCGACGTTCTGCACCCGCACGCGATCGGCCATACTGCGGGCCGCGGGAATGCCGTAGGTGTAGATGTCGAACAGCGTCTGGTTGTCGTGCTTTTCGACGTAGTTGATCGCTTCCTGCGGGTCTTTGGTGTAGCCGGCGGGGTTGCCGTTGTAGTCGACCTGCGAGCCTTTGACCAGGGCGCCGGTGCGATCCTGGAAGGTGTAGTCGGAAAGGTTGCCGGCCATGCCCACGCGCACCTGATCCGTGAGCAGGAGCAGGCGGTCCTTTTGCTCGGCGGCCGTGCCCTGGTTGCTGTCGTTGGGGTCGTAGAAGAGGCCGCTGGCAAAGCCCTGTTTCTTCAGACCCTCGCCGCCATCGAAGGGGCCGGGGCCGCGGGCTGCGTCGCGCAGGCGGTCGTTGAAGGTGCCGATGCCCGTGCCCGCCAGATTGACCTGGGTGGCATTGACGCCGCGGGCATTGTTCGCCACCTCGCCGAAGTTCCAGCCCTCACCGTAGAGGTAGATCGACTTGCCGTCGACGCCGTCGTTGGCCAGGGTCAGGGCGTCGAGGGCCTGGCGCACATGTTGCATGTTGCTGACCATGTGGTGGCCCATGAGGTCGAAGCGGAAGGCGTCGATCTTGTAGTATTTGGCCCACGTCACCAGCGAGTCGATCATCAGCTTCTCGAACATAGCGTGCTCGCTGGCGGTGTTGGCGCAGCAGGTGCTGCTCTCCACCTGGCCGTTGGCGTTGAGACGGTGGTAGTAGCCGGGCACGATGCGGTCGAGCACCGAGTTGGGGGCCTGGCCGGCGGCGTTGGTGTGGTTGTAGACCACATCCATGACCACGCGCAGCCCCATGTGGTTGATCGCCTCCACCATGTCGCGGAACTCGACGATGCGGGTGGGGCCATCGGGGTTGGTGCTGTACGAGCCTTCGGGCACGGTGTAGTGCAGGGGGTCGTAGCCCCAGTTGAAACCATCCACGTTTTCGGTGGCGACGACGGCTTTCTGCTGCTCCTCGGAGTCGGGCGGGTACGTTGCCAAGACCACGGGATCTGGCCCCTGCCAGTTGGCCTTGTTCTCGTCGATGGTGGCGATGTCGAAGACGGGCAGCAGGTGCAGGTGGGTCAGCCCGGCCGCTTGCAGCGCCTGCAGGTGCTTGACGCCGTTGCTGTTGGGCAGGGTGAAGGCCTTGTACGTGCCCTTGAGGTCGTCGGGCACGGAGGGGTCGTTGACGCTGAAGTCGCGGACGTGCAGTTCGTAGATGCTGATGTCTTCGGGCGCGGCCTGGGGCGGCTTGGCCAGGCTCGACCAGCCGGCCGGAGCCAGGGCGGGATCGGCCAGGCTCACGATCTGGCTGCGCTTGCTGTTGGTCGAAAGGCTGAAGGAATAGGGGTCGGTGACGAGATTGGTCTCGATGGCGCCGGTGGTGGGGGCGAAGACCTTGACCTCGAACAGGTAGTATTTGTCCTTCCAGCCCGGCTCACCCTTGATCGTCCACACGCCACTGTCGGGTGTGAAGTAGAGCGGCAGGACGGTGGCGGTCGTGGCCGGGTCCGAATCGTCGAACAGGTGCAGGTTGACCGACTGGGCCGTAGGCGCCCAGAGGCGGATCACCGGCGTATCGTCTTCCCAGGCCACGCCCAAGGCGCCGCCGTAGAGGAAGAGATCATCCAGCACGCCGGGGATCTGCAAGCCGGTGGCGTCCAGCAAGACCCCGCCGGCGTCCTTCGCCTGGATGGCGAACTGGCCCTTGAGGATGTCGGGGACCTTGCCCAGGTCATCGGCGGCGATCTTGAGCGCGCCCAGCCCGGCCAGATGCGGGAATTTGGCCTTGATCTCGTCGCTCAGTCCGGCGGGGTCGTAGGTCAGGGTGATGCTCTGGCCGCCTTCGATCCCGCCTGTCTTCAGATCGAGGCCGGCGTTGGCGTCATAGTGCAGGCTGTAGACGTTGTTCCCGGCGGCTGCTTTGCTCCAAGCGATGGTATCGCGGCTGAGCCAGTGCGCCTGTTGCTTGCCCAGGTCGCCCACAGCGCCGACCGAGAGTACGGCGGTGGGGATGGCGGGGCCGAAATACTTGTTCACGCTGCCCTGGGTCTTCCAGATCTCGAAGCCGTCGTCGGCAAAGGTCATGAACTCGTCCGAGCCGGGGTCTTTCTCGTCACCCTTGTGGATGATGAAGCCGATCTTGGCCGGGTTGGGCTTGAGATCGACTTTCCAGTAGACGCCGTAATCATCCTGGCCCGCCGGTTGCAGGGGGTTGGCCCAAGTGACATCCGGCTCGTCGGCATCCTGCCAGACGTGCAAACCCCAGCCGGCGTAGTCGCCCAGGGTGCGGCGGTAGTGGATGATGGCGTAGCCCTCGGCCGCACCGCGCTGCTGATAGACGCTGGCATCGCCCGATTGCAGCCAGACCTGGTAGTTCTGGGCGGGGGTATAGCTGCGGTCGCCGTCGGGGTCCTTCTCGTCGCCCTTGTGGACGATGAAATTGACCGGCTTGGAGGCGTCGGCGAGGCCGATGTTGAAGTAGACGCCGTAGTCATCCGTGCCATCGGGCAGCTTGGGCGCGCCCCAATCGGTGCCCACGCCTGGCGCTAGGCCATCGCCCCACAGATGCAGCCCCCAGCCATCGTAAGCGTCATCGGGCCGGTGATAGTGGATGACCGTCTGGCCGGTGACAGCCGCGCGCGAGCCGTAGTTGGCGGCGTCGCCCTGCTTCAGCCAGAGGTCGGGCATGGCGGCGGGGTCGAAGCTGCGGTCGTTGGCCGTGTCTTTGTCGTTGCCTTTGTGGATGATGAAGTTGACCGCTTTGGAAGGGTCTTTGAGCTTGATGGCGACATAGGCGCCGTACTCGTCCACGCCGGCGAAGGGCCTGGGGCTGGTCCACTCCGTGCCTTCGCCGTCGGCCAGGGCGTCGCCCCACAGATGCAGGCCCCAGTAGGTGCTGAAGTCAGAGCTGGGCGTGCCATAATCGCCGGCGGGGCGGTTGTAGTGGATGACGGCGTAGACCGGTTCGGTGGGAGGGATCGGGGTGGGGGTGGGAGTGGGGGTGGGGGCGGCGCCGGGGACAAAGTACTCCACCTGGCCGCGGGCCGTATCCAGGAAGAAATAGACGTCCTGGTTGGGGGCGGTGGTGGTGATCTCCAGGTTGGGGGCGTCGGCGTTGCGCCCATCGCGGCTGAAGGCATCCCACGAGCCGGTGCGGGTGATCTTGCCGATGTGGTTGCCGGCGTCGGCGATACTGACCTGCCCGACGAAGCGGCCCATCCCCAGCGGCGTCATCAGGGTGTTGGGATCGGCATTGTTCCAGCCCTGGAAGTCGCCAACGATGGTGAAGCTATCGAGGCTGCTATCGCCCCAGACATTGACAATGTTCTTGGTGGGGACCAGAGCCGCCTGCGAGACCCCGGCCGCGCTAGCGCCGTAATCGTTCGTATCGAAGGAGATTTTGACGGTCTGGCCGGCGGCGGCGGTGTGGAACCAGGCATTGTTGGAGGGATGGGCATTGCCCCAGTTGCCACATTCGACCGCCTTGAATTCGTAGCGGCCGGCGGCGGCGATGGCGACATCGAGCGAGAAGACGCCGTCGCCGGCGATGAGGTCGCCGCCGTTGCCGTCATCGGTCAGGGCATGGCTGGCGTTGTTCCAGCCCTGGAAGCTGCCCGCCACGCACCAGTTCCCGGCCGCCGGTTCCGATGCCACCCGCACACTGACCTGGTTGTAGAAGAGGTCGAGCAGGAAGGCGACGGTCTGGTTGGCGGCGGTGGTGGTGAAGGCGATATTCTGGGCGTCGGCGCTGCGGCCGTCGGCGCCAAAGCCATCCCAACTGCCGGTCTTGACGACTTTGCCGATGTAGTTCCCGGCGTTGGGGACGACGAAAGCGCCGAAGAAGCGCCCACGGCCGAGGTCGGCCAGGGTGGTGGCGGGGTCGTTGTTCGTCCAGGGCGTGGACTGCCAGTCGCCGACGGCCGTGAAGCTGGTCGGAGCCGTATCGCCCCGGACCTGGACGACGTTGCTGGCGGGCTTCCAATCGTTCAGTGGCAGCGCCGCCGCAGCAGCATAGGCGTTGCTATCGAAGCTGAACACGACTGGCTGGCTGGCGGCGGCGGTCTCGAACCAGGCGTTGGCGGCGGGAAAGGCCCGGCCCCAGTTGCCGCACTCGACCGCTTTGAATTCATAGCGGCCGGGTTCGGCGATGGCGGCGGCCAGGCTGAAGACGCCGTCGCCGGGGATGGCGTCACCATCGGCGCCGTCATCGTTCATGGCGTGCGAGCTGTTGTTCCAGCCCTGGAAACTGCCGGCGATGCACCAATTGCCGGAGGCTGGCGCGAGCGAGCGGAAAAAAGAAACCGCCGGTCGGGTCAGCCAAGACAACAGACCAGAACCGGCGGCAGGGGAGACGGCGGCCAATGCAGCCGGCGCCAGGGCGGAAATGAGGATGGAGATGACGACTACTATCGTCAGCCAACGGGCGCTACCTTTCATTTCGGGGGACTCCTTTGCTTCACAAGCGTAAGAGACAGACGTTGGCAGGCATTCTAGCACGGGCAAGGGCGCACACCAAGTGGGATTACCGGGAACTTCGACCCACCCGACATTACAAAAGTGTCATCGCATTGTAATCGAAAAGCTATTGTCCGCCGCTGCGTTTGCTGATAGGATCGAGGCACAGTTTTGGATGAAAGTCTGTTCATCTACCACCAACTGACGGTATCGTTCGCTTTATGGCGCCGTCCGAATGGGTTGAGCAGTCCCTTCATCCCCTTTCACCTGTGGAGTTGCATCCCATGACCAAGACACGTTTCACCCACCGAATACCCTTGCTGTTCTTCATCGTCCTGCTGGCGCTGCTGATCCCGGCCCTTGTCGCCCTGGCTGCGCCCAGCGGCCCCGACCCGGTGATCGAATTCACCGGCCCCGTCCAGCAGAAGCCCGACGCCGGTCTCGGCCCCTGGCAGATCGCCGACCGCCAGGTGTTGGCGGTTCCCGGCACCCGCATCCTGCCCGATGCCGGCGCCATCCACCTGGGCGATACCGTGCGCGTGGTGGCGCATCGCCGCAACGACACGCTCGTGGCCCAGATGATCGCCAAAGTCGAACCGCCCCAACAAATCGTACAGGGCCGCATCGACGCCATCGCCGACGCCCAGTGGACGATCGGCGGCCAGATCGTCCTGTTGAACACCGAAACCGTGATCGAGGGCGACCATGCTGCTGTGGGCGATCTGGCGATGGCGCGCGTCTTGCGCACCGACGCCGGCTTGCTGGCCACGCGCATTGTCGTCCACGACCCACTCCCACCCCGCCCGGAGGTCATCCACGGCCGCATCGAGGCCCTGGCCGCCGACCAGTGGACGATCGGCGAGCATGAAGTGCTGATCGACGCCGAAACGATCATCGAGGGCGACCACCCCGATGTGGGCGACATGGCGGTGGCCTTCGTCCTGCGCACCCCCGCCGGCCTGCTGGCGAAGCGCATCCAGGTGCACGACCCCCAGCCCCCGCAACCGGCGGTGATCCGCGGCAAGATCGAGGCGATGGCGATGGACAAGTGGACGATCGGCGAGCATGAAGTGCTGATCGACGCCCAAACGGCCATCGAAGGCGACCCCGCCGATGTGGGCGACTTCGCCGTAGCCCAGGTGGTGCGCACCGAGGCCGGCCCGCTGGCCAAACACATCCACGTCTGGGACGAGCGCCCCGATGGGCGGCCGGTGGTCTTCCGCGGCATCGTCACCGATATCCAGGCCGATAGCTGGAAGGTGCTGGTGGGCGAGGAAGAGAAAACCGTCGGAGTCGATGAGCACACCCGCATCGTCGGCGACCCGGCCGTGGGCGACCCGGTCGGCGTCAAGGCGCTGCAGATGGCCGATGACACGCTCCTGGCCCAGTTGATCGTCAAACTCGACGATGATCACGAAGACGAGACCGCCTTCATGGGCTTCGTGACCGAGGTGCTGCCTTCGGTGCAGGAAGAGTCGCCGATGTGGGCCTGGGTCGTCACCTTGCTGCCCCGCGCCGATGAGCCGACCCGCACCTGGACGGTGATCGTCGATGCCAACACCGAAATCAACGTCGACCCGGCCACGGTGGAAGTGGGCGCCTGGGTGAAGGGCGCCGGCGCCAGGATGGACGACGAGACCGTGCAGGCGAAGATGGTGCGGGTGACGCCGCCCCCGCGCCTGCCCTTCCACGGCGAGGTGAGCGAACGGCCCGACGCCAGCGCGTCCGACTTCCCGCAGGGCAAATGGGTCATCGGCGGGACGACGGTCTATGTCACGGCCGAGACCCGCATCCAGGGTGAGCCGCCGGCCGTGGGTGCGAAAGCGTCCGGGTTTGGCGAACTGCGGCCGGATGGGGCGCTGAATGGGCTGGCGCTGATGGGTCGTTGAGAGACACGCCCACTGGCAAAATGACAAAAATCCCCGGCCGTGCGACCGGGGATTTTTGTTTGCCAATGGAACTCAGTTGTCGCGCTTCGTGCTACTACTCTAAATCGCGATTTCGATCAAGCCTGTAGAAAGTCAGTTGCCGGGGACTGATGATGCCAATGGTTTCGTAGGACTGCAAGCGGAGCAAATCCTGATCAAAGGTGACAATCAACGCCGCTTCGCCAGCTACAGCGCATTCGATAATGCGATTGTCGTCCTCATCGTCAGGCACAACGTGTAATACTTGTTGTGGTTCGACTATGTCGCTGACCCCGCGAATGGTGTCGATGAATAACCGAACCTGATTCTCAGACCAACCGAGTTTGCTGGTTAGCTTGCGCTCTAATTCCGCAAGGATGGTAGGCGAGGTCAGCAGCACTATTTGCCGTGCGGCAGCAAGTTGTAGCGCAGCTTCTGCCTGTCGCCCATGCAAGGCGGCTGAAATGTAGACATTGGTATCCAAGACGATACGCAAAGGCGGCGCCGTCATCCCAGAAATGCTTCCAAAGCTTCGTCGCTTTCGATGCCAAGCCGGGCAGCGGTCTCGGTTCCTAACTGGCGAACCACCCGCCAACGACGAACAAATTGGTACGAGCGGAACGCCTCACGCATCAGTTCGCTCTTGGTGCGCTGTTCGGCGCGCGCCGTTGCCTCGATGGCAGCGAACATTTCCGGTGGTACCGAGATGTTCAGGACGCGCGTCTTGCGTGGTGTAACCATGATAGTCATACGAGAGGTCTCCTCACGAGTCAGTAATACATTGTAACATACATGAATTGTGACATGACCTCGGCAAGGCGTCAAGAGGCGGCAGTTCGTGTGCAGGCGGGCGGGTAGGCCAGGAACGCAGGGACAAAGCCAAGCCACATGAAATCACCGGCCTTGCGGCTGGCGACTTCTTCGCAGGGCGAGACGCAACTGAGCAGAAACTGAACAGATTTTGGGCTGGCAACTGAATAGCGGGGAGGGCTAAGCTGCAAACGTAATCTGGTTGTTGTTTCGAGATCAATCTTCGGGAGGCAATGCCATGTTCCCCCTGTCTGCACCCGGTCGGCGACGCCGTTTCCTGGTCGTCATGCTGCTTGCTACCCTGCTTCTTTCCTGGCCGGCGTCCGTCTGGGCGCATCCGCTTGGCAACTTTACGATCAACCGCTACAGCCGCCTGGAACCAGGGCGCGACCATATCGATCTGATCTATGTGGTCGATATGGCCGAGATTGCCGCCTTCCAGGAACGGCAGCGGATGGATGCGGACAGCGATGGCGCCATCAGCCCATCCGAGCAGGCTGACTATCTGGCGTCCGCGGCGATGGCCCTGCGCCAGAATCTGCACCTGCGGGCTGGAAATGCCGATCTGATCCTGCGCCAGCAATCGCAATCGCTTTCGTTTCCACCGGGGCAGGGCGGGCTTGTCACCCTGCGGCTGACCATTCACTTCATTGCCGATCTGCCGGCAGGGGCGAGCGGGCGACCGATCAGCTATGGCGATGACAACTTTGCCGACCGCCTGGGCTGGCAGGAGATTGTGGTGCGTCCTGGCGCTGGGGTCAGGCTGCTCGATTCGACCGCGCCGGCCGAGGACGCCAGCAACGAACTGCGAAACTATCCGCAGGATCTGTTGAAGAACCCCCTGGCCATGCGTGAGGCCCAATTTCGCTTTGCCCTGGCGGCGGCAGAGGCAAGCCGTCCCCTGGTTCCATCCGAACCAGCGACAGCGGCCATCCCCCGGCGCGCCAGCGATCCTTTCACCGCCCTGATCAACCGCCCCATCCTTGGCCCCGGCGCCTTGCTGCTGGCGTTGGCGCTGGCCTTCGGCTGGGGTGCGGCCCACGCCTTCACGCCCGGCCACGGCAAAACGATCGTGGGTGCCTACCTGGTTGGCGCACGGGGAACCACTCGCCATGCCTTGTTCTTGGGCCTGACCACCACACTCACCCACACCATTGGGGTCTTCATCCTGGGCCTCATCACCCTCTTTGCCTCGCGCTTCATCCTGCCGGAACAGCTCTATCCCTGGCTGAGCGTAGCATCGGGGGCGTTGGTGGTCTTGCTTGGGTTCGTCCTCCTGCGGGATCGGCTGGGTGCATGGCGACACGGGCGGCGCCATGCTCAGGGCCAGGCGCACATGCACCACGACCGCGATCATACCCACCTGCACGACCACCCGCATGATGATCACGATCACAGCCATCACGATCACAGCCATCTGCCACCTGGCGCTGACGGCGACCCCGTCACCTGGCGCAACCTGCTGGCTCTGGGCATTTCGGGCGGGCTGGTTCCCTGCCCCTCGGCCCTGGTCGTCATGCTCGGCGCTATCGCCTTGCAGCGGGTAGGGCTGGGCCTTGTCCTCATCATCGCTTTCAGCCTGGGGCTGGCCGGCGTCCTCACGGCCATCGGTGTGGTTTTTGTCCATGCCGGGCGTCTGTTCGAGCGCTTGCCCATGCGCGGGCGTTTTCTGCAGGCGCTGCCCGTAGCCAGCGCCGCCCTGGTCATCCTGGTTGGGTTGGGGATCACCTGGCAGGCGCTGGTTCAGGCTGGAGCTTTTCCTTACGCCATCTCTTCTCTGGCCATTCCCTAAAGGAGGCGCCCATGCCCTGACACAAACCCGTTTCTCAGCCAACCTCTTCCCCCGGCAAGCGGCCCATCGGCGCTGTTTGCCACTTCCAAACAAGGTGATCCTTATGTCAACCACACACATGCCTCCAATCGTTCACCCAACCCGGCGTCTGTTCATCATCGGCTTGCTCTTGGGGCTGGCATTGCTGCTCTTGGGCGCCACGATGCTGATTGTCAGTGGCAACGCCGCTGCTTCCAGCCATCGCGAGGCGCCGGCCATCTCGCATGATCCTTATGCCGATGGCACCGACACCTACGCCTGGGTGCACGGCGACGACGTCGTCCTGGTCGCTGCCTATATCCCCTTCGAAGGACCCGAAGGCGGCCCCAACTACTTCGCCTGGGATGATCACGTCCTCTATGACATCAATGTCGACAACGACGGCGACGCCAAAGCCGATGTGACCTACACCCTTTCGACCAAAACCTTCTTCCAGAACCCCGACACCTTCCTCTACAACACCGGCCCCATCACCTCGCTCAACGACCCCGACTGGAACCAACGCCAGTACATCACCGTCACCGAGACATTCGAAGGGCATCAGCCCACCGCCCTCGTCGCGGACCAACTGACGGCGCCGGTAAATATCGGCAGCAAGTCCACGCCCGATTACCCTGCCCTGGTGGCCGAGGCCACCCGCACCTACACGGCTGACAACGGCGACCAGATCAAAGTCTACGCCGGTCAGCGCGATGATCCTTTCTGGGTGGACTTACAGGTCTTCGATTTACTGACGCTGCGCGGCCAGCAGCCACCCGTCGGCTACTCCTTGGGCAATAACATCCCCGTCGACTCACTCGCCGGCTACAATGTCCACGCCCTGGTGATCGAAGTACCGATTCGCCGTCTGGTGACCGGCGGCGACCCGGTGTTGGGCGTGTGGGCCACCGCCCGCCGCGGATCGATGCCGGTGTTGGCCCAGACGGACGTTGCCATGACCGACCATGTGCAGGTTTCGCGGTTGGGGATGCCCCTGGTCAATGAAGCCGTGATGCCGCTGGCCCTGAAGGATACCTTCAACGCTATCCAGCCCGAGGTCGATCTCACCGTCTATGGCCTGCTGCAGAAATATGTCGAAGACCCGCAACTTGGCACCCTGCTCTGCGCTCTGTACAACATCCCCCTGCCGGGGGATGGCCCCAGCCCCGACTGCCACACCAACTTCACGGCTGGCACGCCTCGCAGCGGACGCGGGGACATCTTCGATGTGTTCCTGACCGGCATGAAGCTGGCCGCTCCGTTTACCATCCACACTGCCAACGGCCCCGTCAACTTACCGGCCGGCTTCAACGTCAACCAACCCGCCAACGTCGTCCCGGCAGAGATGATTCGCGTGAGCACCGCCATCAGCGGCAGCCTCTGCGCTCCCACACCGCAGCGACTGGGTGTGCTGGCCGGCGATGCCTGCGGCTTCCCCAATGGCCGGCGCCTCACCGATGACGTGGTCGAGATCGAGTTGCTGGCGGTGGCCGGTGCAGCCTATCCGGTGTTGGATGGCCGCGATGCCAGTTTCAGCTTCAATCCGGCTCTGGCAGGCGTACTGACAGACGGCGTCGACTACAACGATAGGCACTTTATCGATCACTTCCCCTATCTGGCTACATCGCACTCCGGCCAGGAGCGACTGCACCAGAACCCGTTTGCACCGGTCTACATGCCGTTCCAGGCCCACAGTTATGCAGCGACGGCAATGGAGGTGGCAAAGCAGAATCCGGCGGGGGCAGCCCTGGCCACGGCCGGCGGCATGCTGCTCCTGGGCACGCCCCTCACCGCCTGGCTGCGACGCCGGCGACAGACGGGTCGGTCGCGCCCCACTACCCCATCCACCCCAGACTAAACCCTGGGACGGCCACGAGTGAGGCCAAAGACGGCCCCACCCGTGGCGCACAACCCGATGCGACGCGCCTTGCTGTGGTTCGAGAGCCGATGCCAGGGTGCGTCGCATCCTTCTCATTATCACTGGCCCATCTCAGAAGACAAAATGACTGCCTTTGCACCTGGTCTCAGACCCTATCGCCGTGCCCTGGTCATCCTGGCGGCGTCGATGCTCCTGTTTGCGGCGGCGGTTGGCCTGCAATTTCTTGGCGATGACCCTGCTGGCGCCAACTCACCCGCGCCGGCGCCGGTGGAACGCTCAGCCGCAGCCATGCTCCGGCGCTTCCAGCAACGGCTGCAACAAAACCCCGAAGATAGCTACGCCTACGCCCAACTAGGACTCACCTATATGCAGCGTCTGCGCGAGACGGCCGACGCTTCGCTCTATGCCAAAGCGGAACAGGCCCTGGCCGAAGCCCTGAAACGCGACCCCGATCAATTCGATGCCATCCTGGGCCAGGGCATTCTGGCGCTCTCCCGTCACGATTTCCACGCCGCCCTGGCGTGGGGCCAACGCGCCCGCGCGCTAGGCCCCTATAGCGCTGAGGCGTTGGGCATCCTGGTGGATGCACAGGTCGAGTTGGGGCGTTACGACGAGGCTGTGGCCACCGCCCAGGCGATGGTCAACCTGCGCCCCGATCTGGCTTCGTACAGCCGGATTTCCTATCTGCGCGAGCTGCACGGCGATGTGCCGGGCGCGATCGCGGCCATGCAGGCGGCAGTGGATGCGAGTATGGCCGGGACCGAGGCCAACCTGTGGGTGCAGACGCAACTGGGGCACCTGCATTTCAATCGTGGCGATCTCGACCAGGCCGAACAAGCCTATCGCAAGGCACTGGCGGCCAAAGCCGATTATCCCTTTGCCCAGGCCGGGTTGGCGCGGGTGCGGGCGGCGCAGGGGCGCAGCGACGAGGCCATCGGCCTCTACAAGCCCCTGGTGGCGCGGCTGCCCCTGCCCGAATTCGCCGTCGCCCTGGGCGAACTCCTACAGGCCACCGGACGGATGAGCGAGGCAGAGCAACAGTACGACCTGGTGCGCGCCATCTACCAACTTCAGGCCAGCGCTGGTGTGAATGTGGATGCCGAAGCAGCGTTGTTCGAGGCCGATCACGGCGCGGATGCGGTGCGGGCGGTCGAGCAAGCGCGGGCGGCCTATCGGCTTCGCCCCAGCCTGTTTGCCGCCGATGTGCTGGCCTGGGCGCTGTATCGGGCCGGAGAAGACGAGCAAGCCAAATCATACAGCCAAGAAGCCTTACGCCTGGGAAGCCAAGATGCACTTTGGCATTACCATGCCGGGATGATCGCCCATGCCCTGGGCGACGACACCGCCGCCGCCGAGCACTTGCAGGCGGCGCTGGCGATCAATCCCCATTTCTCGCCCCTGTTCGCCCCACAGGCGCGAGCATGGCTGCGGCAACTTGGGGCCAGACCTTGACGAGGCCAGTTACTGGTCGTTCGTCGAAACGGGCCATAGCGGCCGGAGGACGCGCCATGTGATGCTGAGGCTGTGCGTCTCAAGCCGGCGCAGACGTGGGTGTGAATGCCGAAGGAGCGATGCGGTGCATTTGGTGGTGTTTGACACACTTACACGAATGAATACAATACGATTGAAATCGTTTTCGTGAAGCGGTCGTAGGTACACCAGTAGACTGTTGGCACGAAACGGGCAGCTTCTTAGCCGCGCTCATGGCCATGGTCTTTGCTGCACAGGCTTGGTAGGAGGTGATATTCGGAGAAAACAACAGAACCATCGGTTTGGATGGGTGCAGCTGCATCAGCGATCCACCCCTCTCCTGCATCCATCATCGCCATTCCACCCATCGCAGGGGTGTCTTATCGTTTGCCAGCATTCTCACATGGAGGAGATTATGAAGTCTTTCGTCTTCGCTAAACTATCCGTTTTGCTCGTGGTCTTCGCGCTCGTCGTCGCCAGTTGCGCCGCACCTTCGACGCCGCAAATCGTCAAAGAGACGGTGGAAGTCAAGGTGGTCGAGACCCAGGTGGTCGAGGTGACAAAAGAGGTTAAGGTGGTCGAGACCCAGGTGGTCGAGGTCACGCCGACCCCCGAGGCCATGCCCTTCGAAGGCGTTGAGGTCAATGTCCTCACCTTTACCGGCCCGCAGATTGCCGAACCCTTGCAGCGCCGCGCTCCCGACTTTCAGGCTCTGACCGGCGCCAAAGTAAACGTGACGGTGGTGCCTTTCAGCGATCTCTACCAAAAGATCCTGACCGACGCCGCCACCGGCACCAATTCGTTCGATGCCTGGGTATTCGCGCCGCAGTGGATGGTCGATTATGTCGTGCCGGGCTATGTCGAGGATCTCACGGACCGCATCGCCAACGACCCAGCCCTGGAATGGGACGACATCGCCCCCTTCTTCCGCGATTTCAGCGCCTCCTACGGCGGCCACATCTACACCATCCCCCTGGATGGCGACTTCCAGATGGTCTACTATCGCAGCGATCTGCTGGCGCAGGAAGGCCTGGAGCCACCCAGAACCTGGGACGACTACATCAACGTCGCCAAGACGTTCCACGGCAAAGACCTCAATGGCGATGGCGATCCCGACTACGGCTCTTGTATCGCCAAAGCCCGCGGCCAACAATCCTACTGGTTCATCATCTCGGTGGCAGGGGCCTTCTTGCAGAGCCAGGGGACCAGTCAAGGCGCCTTCTTCGACACCGAGAACCTGACGCCATTGGTCAACAACGAGGCCTTTGGCAAGGCACTGGATGTTTATGCCGCGACGACTCAGTATGGCCCGCCGGACGAACTCAACCTCAATGTTGGTGACACCCGTAGCCTTTTCACCTCCGGTCGTTGCGCTCTTTCGATGGACTGGGGCGACATCGGCACCCTGGCTATCGACCCAGAAACCTCGGTCGTCCAGGACAAGGTGGGCGCTGTCATTTTGCCTGGCTCCACCCAGGTGCTGGACCGAACTACCGGCGCGCTGGCCGATTGCACGCCCGAGCTCTGCCCTTACGCCGAGGACGGCGTCAACCATGCCCCATTCGCCGCCTTTGGCGGTTGGTCGGGCGGCGTCAATGCCGCCGCCGATGACAAGGTGAAGGACGCTGCCTACGCCTTCTTCTCCTACATGGCCCAACCGGCGCAGGCCAACGTCGATGTAACCATCGGCAAGACCGGCTTCAACCCCTATCGCACCTCGCAATTCCTCAACCGCCAGGCATGGGTCGAGGCAGGCATGAGCCCCGTCGCCGCCAGCGACTACTTGGGCGCCATCGAAGCCAGCCTGGCCAGTCCGAACATGGTGCTTGACCTGCGCATCCCGCAGAATCAGCGCTACCAGCAGGTCGTGCTCGACCAGGCGCTCAGCCAGTTCCTGGCCGGCGAGATCACCCGCGACGAAGCCATGCAACAGATATTCGATGGCTGGGAGGAAATTACCGAAGAACTGGGGCGCGATGGCCAACTGGAAGCCTATCGTAGTACGTTGGGTGTGACGAAGTAAAGCGACAATTCGATCCGGGTGCGACGCTCAGCAAGCAGGTGATTTCTGCTGTGCGTCGCACCCCCCGCCCTTGGGGAACGCGCCATGTCACTTGCACAACCGGCCGAATCCAGCCCGCAGACCTCGGTTCAGGCCAGGCAACGCCTGGGAGCCCGGCTCGAAGCCATCTCGAGCAGCGTGTTCATATGGCCTGCGGTTCTGTTGGTGCTCGTCCTGTCGATCTTCCCGCTGCTCATTTCGCTCTATCTCTCATTTAGCCGCTTCAAGTTCGTCAAAGGTGGGTTTCAGGTCACATGGGTGGGGTTGGCCAACTATCGCAAGCTGTTGGTAGGCAGTCAACAAGAGCACTTCCTGGGCAAGTTCGGCATGCCCTCACTCACCGGCTGGCTGGCGTTTGGTCTCGTGCTCCTTGCCATAGCCTGGGGCCTGGTGCGGTTCATTCGTAGCCCACGCTTCAGCCGCTTCGGTCTCATTCTACGCGTCCTGGCTGCCATCATCGGCCTATCATTCGTTTGGCTGTTGATGCGCACCCTCAGTCTTGGCGGCCGGCCCGGCGCCCTGGTGGTGACATGGTTCTATGTCTTCGCTGGCATCACCGTCCAGTATCTGCTGGGGCTGGGGCTGGCCCTGCTCGTCACACAGCCGCTGCCGGGCCGCCGCTTCTTCCGCGTGGTCTTCTTGCTGCCGATGATGATCACCCCGGTGGGCATCGCCTACATGTTCCGTATGCTCACCGACACCGACAAAGGCCCCTTCCAACCCATCTGGCAGGCTCTCGGTTTGGGACTCTATTCATGGGTCAACGATCCCTGGGGCGCGCGCATCGCCGTGCTCATCGGTGACATCTGGCAGTGGACGCCGTTCATGTTCATCGTCCTGCTGGCGGCGCTGGAGGGCCAGTCCATTGAGCAGCGCGAAGCAGCGGTAGTCGATGGCGCCAGTCGCTGGCAGGTCTTTCAGAGCATCACCTTCCCGCAGATCATCCCCGTCAGCCTGACTGTCATCCTCATCCGCTTGATCGAAGCCTTCAAGATCGTCGATCTCCCGAACGTACTCACCAACGGGGGGCCAGGTACGGCCACCGAATCGCTGACCCTTTTCTCCTTCATCTCCTGGCGCACGCTCGATTTGGGCGGATCGGCGGCCATTGCCTACAGCCTGTTAGTCGTTGTAACGTTCATCGCCATGGTTTTTGTCAATCTCATTCGTCGTCGCTTCGAAGAACGAACTGTGCTATGACCACCCGCTTCTTTCGCCCCAAGACGCTTCTCAGCCTGTCGCCGCTGGACATGACCGTTTCCTACCTTCTGCTCGGGCTGTGGACACTCATCGTCCTGTTTCCTATCTACTGGCTTGTCGTCACCTCTCTAAAGCTCCCGGTCGATGTCAACACCGGCCCCTTCTATGTCCCAGGCGCTGACTTCAAACCTTCGCTGCACGCCTGGAAGTATGTGTTGGTCGGCGATCTGAAGAACGACACCTTGCGTCCCTATCTCAACACCGTCATCGTCTCCTCCACCAGCGCCGTTCTAGCTTTGCTGCTGGGTACAGCTGCCGCTTATGGTCTGACGCGTTTCAACTACCAGCCCCGGCTTGGCGTGATTGGGCTCTTCATCCTCTGCCTGGCCCTGGTTATGTTGCTGATCGTGGCTGGCGCGCCCTGGCAGCTGGCCCTGGTGGTGGCGGCGGCCGTGTTTGTGCTCATGATCCAGACAATCGGTAGGCGATTCCGGCGTGCGCTTGGCAATAACGACATCGCCTTCTGGTTGATCTCGCAACGGATGTTGCCGCCGGTGGCAGTCATCATCCCCATCTACATCCTCTTTCAGCAGCTCGACATGCTGGACACCCGCTCGGCCCTGGTCATCACCTATGTCTCGGCCAACCTTCCTATCGTCATCTGGCTGATGCGCGATTACTTCCAAACCATCCCCATCGAGCTAGAAGAATGCGCAGCCATCGACGGGGCTTCGCGCTACCGTATCTTCTGGGCCATCGTCCTCCCGCTGGCTATACCGGGTCTGGTCGCCACTTTCCTGTTCATCCTCGTCTTTTGTTGGAACGAGTACCTGCTCGCCCTCTTCCTCTCCGGCGCCGATGCCCAGACCCTGCCGCTGACCGTGGCCGCCCAGAACAATACCCGCGGCCCACAATGGTGGTACATGTCGGTGCTCATTCTGATCATGATCGTCCCGGTTATTGTTATTGCCATCCTTCTGGAGCGCTACATCGCGCGCGGCCTACTGGTAGGCGCGGTCAAGGGCTAATGGAATGGCAGGATGGTTGATCCTTGCCCACGACCTGGGCACCACCGGCGACAAAGCCACCCTCTTCGACCGCGACGGGCGGGTGGCGGCCACGGCTTTCGCCGCCTATCCCACCAGCTTCGCCCGTCCCAACTGGGCCGAACAGGACCCCGCCCACTGGCAAGAGGCGCTGGTCGCGGCCACCCGGCAACTACTGGCCGAAGCCAGGGTCCCTGCTGAAGAGGTGGCCGTCGTCAGCTTCAGCGGCCACATGAACGGCGCCCTGGTGGTGGATGAAGCCGGGACGCCCCTGCGCCCGGCCATCCTCTGGGCCGACCAGCGCGCCGCCGCCCAGGCCGAATTCATCCGCCAGCGCTGCGGCGACGAAGAAACCTACCGACTGACCGGCAACCGCATCAGCCCGGCCTACACCGCCGCCAAACTGCTCTGGATCAAGGACAACCAGCCGGGCATCTACCGCCGCATCCACAAGCTGGTGCAGGCCAAGGACTACGCCGCCTTCCTCCTCACAGGCGTCCTCGCCACCGATTTCTCCGACGCCTCACTCACCCAGCTTTTCGACCTGGGCGAACGCTGTTGGGCGGGGCCGCTGCTCGACCGCCTGGAACTCGACCCGGCCCTGCTCCCGCCCGTCTTTCCTTCTGCCCACGTCATCGGCGGGGTGACAAAAGCAGCCGCCGAAGCGACGGGTTTGCGGCCGGGCACGCCAGTGGTGATCGGCGGCGGCGATGGGGCCTGCGCCACCGTGGGGGCCGGGGCCGTGCGCACCGGTGATAGCTACAACTACCTGGGGTCCTCGGCCTGGCTGGCGCTGGCCACCGACCGGCCGCTGCTGGATCCGAAGCAGCGCACCTTCAACCTCTGCCACCTTGACCCTACCCTGAACGTCGCCCTGGGTGCGATGCAGGCCGCCGGCGCCGCCTTCGACTGGTTCGGGCGCCTGCTGGCCGCCGTAGGGCAAAGCGAGCCAGACTACCAGGCCCTGGACGATGCCGCCGCACCCGTCCCGGCCGGCAGCCGTGGCCTGCTCTTCCTGCCCTACCTGTTGGGCGAGCGCAGCCCGCACTGGAATCCATTGGCGCGCGGGGCCTTCGTGGGTCTGAGCATGGCGCACGGCCGGGCCGAGATGGCGCGAGCGGTCATGGAGGGCGTGGCCTTCAACCTGCGCCACATCCTCGACATCCTGCGCGGTCAGGGCGCAGAGGCGACGGCGATGCGACTGATCGGCGGCGGCGGCAAGAGCGCCCTCTGGCGGCGCATCCTGGCCGGGGTCTACGGTCTGCCGGTCGAACAGATCGGTCTCTCGGCCCAGGCCACCTCGCTGGGCGCAGCCATCGCCGGCGGGGTCGGCGTCGGCCTTTTCCCCGCCTACACCATCGCCCGCTCCCTGGCGCCTGTCGCCGCCCTCCAGCCCCCCGACCTGCAGGCGAGCTACCAGGCCATCTACCCCCTGTTCGAACAAACCTACCTGGCCCTGGAACCCATCTTTGGCCGGCTGGCCGAGCTGACCCCATGAGCCAACCCTCCCTGAACCACATCACCATCGTCCTGCTGGAGCCGCGCAACCCCGACAACATCGGCGGCGTGGCGCGGGCGATGATGAACATGGGCCTGACCCGGCTGCGGCTGGTGCGGCCACTCAGCTACGAACCCGAACGCCTTTCGGCGGCGGCGCATCGCAGCCAGGACTTTCAGGCCGGGATCGAGATCTACGACGACCTGGGGGCCGCCCTGGCCGATTGCAACCTGGTGGCGGCGGCCAGCAGCCGCTTTCGCCGTCTCAGCCCACGCCTGGCCACCCCGCGCCAGCTGGCCCCGGCCCTCCTCGACCACACGCGCAGCGGTTTCCCGGCCATCCTCTTTGGCCGCGAGGACTTTGGCCTGCCCAACGAGATCGTCGATCAGGCCCACTACCAGCTCGTCATCCCCGCCGACCCCGCCTACCCCAGCCTGAACCTGGCCCAGGCGGTGCTGTTGGTGGCCTACGAACTACGGCAGGCGGCGCTGGACGAGCGCGCCGTCCTGCCCGACCAGACCGACCCCGCCGACCCGCCCGCTACCGAGGCCGAACTGACCGCCGCCATCGACTCGCTGCACGCGGCGCTGGAGGACTTCGCCTTCTACAAGCCAGGGCAGGAGCCGGCTAAACGGATCAAGCTGGGGCGGCTGCTGCGGCGGGCCGAGCCAACCTCCTCCGAGGCGGGATTGATCCGGGCGATGGGCTATGTGTTGGGGCGGGCGGCGAAGGGGCAGGGGTAGCAGCGCCGCCCCCGGTCTGGGCAGACCATTGACTTGCACTGCGCAAGGGCGGTGACGATAATTGCATGGTTGGTAGGAAGCGACTTGCTTCGCTACGCAAACCAAACATCGTCGGCTCGAAGCGGAGGATGCCATGAAACACCGGTATTCGTTCATTCTGCTCGTCATCACTGTCCTGGGTTTGGTCGGGTTGGGGTCAGTCCTGGCGCGTGAGCCAGGGCCGCCGGTGCGCGAGCGCGTGGCCGGCCGCCATGCGCTGGCGCCCTGGCCGGCCGCCATGCGCTGGCGCCCTGGCCTCGGCCAGGCGCAATCGCCGGCCCAGGCGGCTGGCTGGGCCGACCTGATGACCGAAACCTTCGAGACCGCCTTTCCGGCCAACAAATGGCGGTTCTATGGCAACCCCACCTGGGCCAGGACCACCTATCGGGCCGCAGGCGGCAGCTATTCGGGCTACGCCACCGGCGCCGGCAGCCAGGCCGTCGGCCCACCCGGCCCCTACCCCGCTAATGCCAATTCCTGGATGGTCTTCGGGCCGTTCGACCTCAGCCAGGCCACCGACGCCGAAGTGACGTATTTCCATTGGACCAAGACGGAATTCACCAGCGATTCCAAGCACGACGACTTCTGCATCTTCGCGTCGATCGACGACGACAAGTATCACGGCGAATGTTTCTTCGGCAACTGGACGAACGAGCCGGGGAATGTGAATGGCTGGAACCCGGCCACTTTTGATCTGACCAACGTCCTGGGCTTGGGCAATCTGCTGGGGCGCAACCGGGTGTGGATCGCCTTCACTTTTTTCAGCGACGCCACCTATGCCACCGAAGGCGTCTATGTGGACGACATCGCCCTGCGCGTCCACACCGGCCCCACCCCCACCCCCACCCCGGCCACCCCCACCCCCACCCCGCAGGCCTGCCCCGGCGCCGCCCAACGGGTGTACATCACCCAGGACGACAACGAGAACAACGCCCTCAGCGGCCAGCCCGACCTGGACATGTTCCCCGGCACCGAACACTGCCTCTATCAGGACGACCCCCGGCAGCCGATCGAATTCCGCATCTTCGTGCCCTCGCTGCCGGCGCCGCCAGCCAGCGCCCGCCTGAGCCTGCTGGCAGACGATGTCGACGAGCAGGAAACCAGTTGCCCGGAACTGGACACCGTCCTCTTCAACGGCGCCAACGTAGGCAAGCTGACCGGGGCCGACAATGCCTGGAGCAGCACCGTCCTCGACATCCCCCCGGCAGCCGTCGTCCAGGGCGGCAACCTGGTGCAGGTGCAGATCAACACCCAGCACTGCCCCAGCCCCACCGATCCCAATGACCCCAAAGGCCGTTGGTGCACCCGGCTGGATTGGGGCCAGCTAACGCTGGCAGGGGCCAGCGCCCCCGCCAGCCTGCGCAGCGTGACCCCCGGCTTTGGCTGCTACCCGCCGGGCGCAACCATGCAGGTGCAGGTGGAGGCCGACACCAGCCTGGGCAGCCAGGAAGTAGGGGTCGAAGTCAACTTGCTGGCCGCCGACCAGAGCAACCTGGTTGGCAGCACGCAGGCCAAAACCATCCACGCCGCCCAGACTGACCCCTTCGTCTTCAACCTGACCTTGCCAGCCAGCGCCGCTACCGGCGACTACACCCTGCAAACCATCCTTCGCGATACATGCAGCGCCACCCAGAGCGACTACCGCCAGCAGACCATCCGCCTCGACCCGACCTGCGCCACCGCCACCCCCACCCGCACGCCCACCCGCACGCCCACTCGCACCCGCACCCCCACCCGCACGCTCACCCGGACGCTCACGCCGACTCAAGCCCACACCCCCACCCGCACCGCCACGCTCGTTCACACCCCCACGCCGACCCCCGCCGAAGCTCTCGTTCCCACCTGGTTGCCCATCATCGTCCACTGAGGGTCGGCCGCTGGGCCGCTCGGGTCGCCCGCTGGCCCGCTCGCTTACGCTTGCGGTTCGGCAGATCGGTCACGCTTGCGGTTCGGGGGCGGGCTGCGCCAGCAGCCAGGCGGCCCAGGCCGCATCCTCATCGGCCAGCGGCGGCGTGGGCGGCTGGCTGTAGTCGAGGCGCAGATCGTAGCGCGCCCGCTCGTAGGCCGTGCGCAGGGCCTGCCCCATGTCCAGGGGCGTGTCCGGGTCGGGCGACAGCAGGGGGACGGGGATGAGGGGCAGAGCCTGGCGCACAGAGATCGGCCAGATGTCGCACGCCTCCTGGTCGCCGGCGCGGTGCACCATCACCAGATAATCGGAAGGCGGCGGCGGTTCGTCGAACGGCATACGCGGGTAAGCGCGCAGGAGGTCGACCTCCACCAGGTGGACGGTCGAGTGCAGAGTAGCGTCTCGCTTGGCCAGGTAATCGTCGCGGCCTTCACCCTGGCGTTTATTGACCGGCGATAACAGTTCGATCACCGTCACCAGCTTCCGGTTCCGGCGCTCGCGGATAAAGATGGTGACGATGCGCGTGGGCGCCTGGGGCAGCCGCCAGCGCAGGGGCGCGGCCAGCGATGGCTGGGGAACGGCATAGACGAGCGCCGGTTCGTTCAGCCTGGTCACACCCACGTCCGGGCGGGCGGCGAAGCGGTCGTCGCCCGCGCCGCCGCGGTCGATGACCAAATGCGTCTCCAGTTCGGCCAGATAGGTGGGCGACAGCGCCGGCGCCAGTTGCTCGGCGAAGATGTTCATCAGGCGGCTGTGAACATCCGGCCAGATGTCGGGCGCTTCCAGGTAGGGGTCCATGCCGGGGAAGGGCGAGGGTTTCATACATGCCTCCAGTGATGGCTATTGTGTCCTACAACTGAAAAGGCGTCAAACAGGGCAGCCACAAGCAGGGCAGCCGCGCCAGGCGGCGCGGCTGCCCGAAAAATGGCGCTCGAAGCCCCGGCTCAGGGGGCAGGCGGCGCGGGGAAGGCAGCGAAGGGAACAGAGCAGCCTTCGGCGAAACCGACGGTGATGGTGTAGTCGCTCGGCTCCTCGCTGATGTTGGTATTCTCGAACTCCAGTTTCAGGTCGGCGTGCTTGTCGGCGCCGATCTGGCGGTCGCCCAGCTGGCCCAGCCAGCTGCCGCCCAGCACCGCAAACAAGCCCGGCACACCGGGGAGGAGTGAGGGATTGCCCACAGGCGTTTCGTACAGCGTCTTGCCGCCCAGCTTCACCTTCGTAATGGCGCCGTTGGCCTCGGGCCAGTTGACGATGAGGCTGTCGAGGGTCAGGGCCTTCTCACCCTCGTTTTCGATCTTCCACTTGAGATCGTCCTTCTTCAGCTTGGGTTCAGCCGCGCCAAAGACGGCGCAACGGTCGGGGCAGACGCCGCCGGGGCAAGGGATGAACGAACGCGGGGTGTAATCGACGTTGAACACAAAGCCGGCGCCGCCGGTGTAGACGCCTTCTTCTTTCTTGTCGTGCTTATAGGCGCCGCTGGCTTTGTCGACCAGGAAGCTGCCCGCGACCACCCCGCCGCTCGCCTGCCCGCCAAAACGCAGGTCAGCATTACCTTCGCTGGTGGTGACATGCAGGCTGCCGTAATTGGCGCCGCTAAAGCTGGGGTCGACAACGCCCCATTCTTCGAACGTAAAACTCCCGCCGCCGAAGTAGCCATCGGTTCCACAGGTTTTGCCCGTGAAGCCGAGACAGACCAGGTTGCAGGGAGCGCCGTACAACGCCGTGCAGAAGGCATCGTCATCCACAGCCGGGCCGCCCTGGGCGCTGATGTGGAATTTGATCTGGCCGCTGGGCAGGAAGGCGAAGTCGCTGGGGATGACGGGGGGGAAGTCGGGGATGGGAGGGGCGGGAACGAGATTGGTGGTGTAGCCGGTGGTCGAGAACGGTTCGATCTCAGGCCCGGCAGCGGTGGCCAGACCGGCCGCCAGCAGCAACAGCGCAACAACGAGCAAGGGGAGCAGCAAAGGTCGTTTCATGGGATGTCTTCCTTGATCATGGGGAGGGGAAAAACGATGGAGAGATAGGGGTCAGACGCCGGGGGATGCACAGAGTCGTTATCGGGCCAGGATGGCGACCCGGTGCACGCCCCAGGCGCAGCCGGGACGGATATGGCTCGCCGATGGGGCGGACCACAGTTCAGAAATGGAGCCGAGCAGCCAGGGGGAACCCAAAAGGTGGCGTGCTTACCAGTGTTTCTCAACCAGTATAGCATGGTTTGCCGTCGATTCTGTAGTCGTCTATCACAACTTGCAGACAGAGTGTGCTATACTCCCGCCAGATATTCAGACCGGACTCTGCGACGGCGCGCCGCCCCCACGGCTGAAGCGGTCCCCTGATGCAGGAGTTCACCGTGGAAGAACAACAGACCGTCATCGAAGCCTTTTCTACGCTTGCGCCCGCCTACGAACAAACCGTCGATCACGAATTACGTCTCTTCTGGGGCATCGGTTATCGCGACTTCGTCGATCGCCTGTTGAGCTGGGTGGAGATCGACGCGGCAGAGTCGGTGTTGGATGTCGCCACTGGCACCGGGGTCATCCCCCTGGCCCTGGCCGGACGGTCGCAGCGCCCGGCCAGCATCATCGGCCTGGACATCACGCCGTCGATGCTGGCGCGCGGGCGCCAGGCGCTGGCCGAGCACGCTGCTGTCGTCGATCTGGTCTGCGGGTCGGGGATGGAGATGCCCTTTGCCCCGGCCGCCTTCGATCTGGCGATCTGCTGCCTGGGGACGCACCACATGAACGTGCCCCGCCTGCTGGCCGAGATGGCGCGCGTGCTCAGGCCCGGCGGCAGGCTGGTGATGGCCGATGTCTGCGCCACCCGATTCTGGCGTTCGCCCCTGGGAGGGATCATGTTGCGCCTGCTGCTGTTCTTCTACACCTGGTCGTTACGCTTCTCGCGCCGGCGCGGGGTCGAGGCCGTGGGCCTGAGCATGAGCCGCGAACGGGCGCAAGCCGAGATCGACTCCTTTGCCAATATCAGAACGGCGACGGAATGGCGCCAGCTGCTGGCCGAGACGGGCTTCGTCCAGATCGAGACCCAGGAGATCACCGCCCTGCGACGCCTCTATCCCGGCGGCCTGATCATGCGCGCCACCCGCAAGGCCGGCTGAATCGCTCTTCCCTCCCCTCCCCCGCCAATAGATCCTCTCCCCACCCACCACCCTCTTGTCGGAGTACGCTATGACGAAAGACATTGTTGGGCTTCTACGCCAGGGCCGCCACGACGAAATCTGGAACCGCTACTGCGGCTTCCTCGACCTGAGCCTGGAAGAATTCATGCAGGTGCAAAAGCGACTGCTGAACGAACAGATCGAGCGCGTCGGTCGTTCCACCCTCGGCCAGCACATCCTCGGCCAGGCCGTGACGACGATCGAAGATTTCAGGGCCACGGCGCCGCTGACCACCTATGCCGATTACGAGCCTTATCTGGGCGAGCGCCGCGACGATGCTCTCGCCATGAAACCGCACATTTGGGCGCACACCTCCGGTCGGTCTGGCCGCTTCAAATTGGTTCCGTTCAGTCGCGAAATGTTCGACCGCGCTGGCGAACGCATCATGACCGCCGTCATCCTGTCGATGGCGCACGAACGCGGCGAAGTCAAGCTGGAGGAACAGGACGTCCTGCTCTACAACACGCCGCCCCACCCCTATGCCAGCGGCATCTCGTTGCTGAGCCTGAGCGAGCACTTTCCTTTCCATTTCGTGCCCTCACTCGATCAGACGCAATCGATGTCCTTCCAGGAGCGATTGGAATTGAGTTTTCAAACGGCGATGGTCACCGGCATCGATATGCTCGGTTCGATCACATCCGTCCTGATCAAGATGGGCGAGCGCTTCGCCAGCGGTGGGGGGAGCGCCCGCCTTTCGCGACAGATGCTCCACCCCAAGGCGATGTGGCGGGTGGGAAGGGCGCTGGTGCGCAGCCGCATGGCCGGGCGGGCGATGTTGCCCAAGGACCTGTGGAAGGTCAAAGGCATCCTCTGCGGCGGCACCGACACTTCGCTTTACAAACAGCGCATCGAAGACTACTGGGGCATCATGCCACACGAGATCTACGCCTCGACCGAGGCCGGCGTCATCACCGCCCTGCAAGCCTGGGACCGCAAGGGCCTCTATTTTCTGCCCGATGTCGTCTTCCTGGAATTCATCCCCGAAGCTGAGTGGATGCGCGAGCGACAGGAGCCTTCGTTCAAGCCAGCCACCATCATGTTGGACGAAGTTCGGCCCGGGCAACGTTATGAATTGGTGATCACCAGCCTGGGCGGCGGGCCTTTCCTCCGCTATCGCATGGGTGATCTCGTCCGCTTCCTGGGTCTTCATAACCCTGAAACCGGCATCCGCCTGCCCTCGATGACCATCGCCGGGCGCGCCGATGGCCTGATCGACATTGCCAGCTTTACCGGGCTGATGGATGAACCCATGTTCTGGGGAGCCATCCACAGCACCGGGCTGGCTTACGAAGACTGGACGGTGCGTAAGGAAATCGATGCCAACGGCCCCTTCATCCACCTCTACCTCGAACTGAAAGAGCCGACGCCGGCCGAACAGGCCCGCATGCAGATCCACGAACAACTCAAGCAAGCCAATCCCTTCTATGCCGACCTGGAATCGATGTTGGAAGTCAACCCCCTGCGGCTGACGCTTCTGAAACCGGGCGCCTTCCGCGCCTATGCGCTGGAAAAGCAGGCGCAGGGCGCCGACCTGGGGCATCTGAAACCGTCGCACATGAATGTCTCCGACGCCATCATTGCCACACTGCTGCGTCTGAGCGCCTCGATCCCGTAGGCAGCGGGCGTCGGCGCCGCCACTCGCGCCGGCCGCGCCAACAGCGCCGGTCGCCGCCGGGCCTGCATCGGCCTGGGGCGGCCGGCGCACCCCACCACCGGCTGTTCCTGAACATGACCGTCCTCTTGCTCAGTCTGGTGCCCGCCCTGGCCGTCATCCTCTATGGCGTCTTGTTGTTCGCCACCTGGCGGCATGGCCTGCATTCGAAGCCAAACAGGCGTTTCGCCTGGTATCTGATCAGCATGATCATCTGGAGCATCGGCGCCCTGATGATGTACCTGGATCGAACTCACGCCGTCGCCTGGAACCGGGTCTTACTGGCGGGGGCATCGATGATGCCGCTGACCTTCTTCAGCTTTGTGCACGCCTTTCTCGGCCAGCGGCGGTTCGAAACCTGGCTGCCCATCGGCGTCCTCCTCTATTTCGGCTTTCTCGCCCTCAACGTCGCCGGGCTTCTGGCCACCGATATCGCCGTCAGCGAATCGGGTGTGATCCAGTACCGCTTTGGGCCGGTCATTCCCCTGTTCGGCATCTATTTCGCGGCCTACATTGGCGCCGCCGCCTATAGTCTGGTGAGGGCATTGCGCGTCAGTCGTGATTTTGTCGTCGTCAATCGCACCAAATTTGTCTTCATTGGTTTGATCTTTGTTCTCATCGGCAGCACAACCAATATCTTCAGCTTACTTGGCTCCTACCCGCTGGATATTGCGGCGAATGCACTCAATGCCGCGATCATTGCCTATGTCATTTTTCGCTATCAACTGATCGATATCGATATCGTCTTTAGAAAGGGCTTGCTCTATTCTATTCCCACCGGCATCATCGGCGTTGGCTATTTCCTGGTGATTTCGCTGACCGTCAACCTGCTGCATCTGGTGGCGGGATACCAGGTTCTGATCGTCTCTCTGGTCGTGGCTGGGGTGGCGGCGGTGTTCATCCAGCCCCTGCGCGATGTCACCCAGGCCTGGGTGGACAAGTCCTTCTATCGCGAGAAGTACGATTTCGCTCAGATGATCCAGCGACTGAGCCAAACAGCCGTGTCTGTGCTCGACCTCGACCGGCTGGCCGACATGATCCTGAATGAATTGACGCAGACGATGCATATCGTCACCGCGGCGGTGGTGCTCATCGACAAGGACAGCCAGACCTATCAGTTACGGGCGCAAAGGTACCTGCCTTCGGATCTCAAACTGACCATGCGCAGCGACAACCCCATCGTCGACTGGCTGGCCGGCCATCACGATCTGTTGAGCATCGAGGATGTCGAAGTGTTGCCCCGGTTCAGAGGGCTTTGGGGGCAGGAGCGGGCCGATCTCGAGGCGGCGAAGGCGGCGCTTTTCCTGCCCCTGAAGGTGCACGGCGAACTGGTGGGGCTGATCATGCTCGGCCCCAAGCGTTCGGGCATCCCCTACACTCCCGACGAGCATCTGAACCTGATCACGCTCGCCAATCAAACGGCCATCGCCGTGCAGAACGCCCTCCTTTATCAGACGACGCTCGAGGAAAAACGTCGGGCCGAGACTATCCTGCAGGAAGCATTTGCCGGCATCATCGTCCTCGATCGTGACCTGCACGTGCAGACGATGAACCCCAGCGCCGAAGCCATCACCGGCTTTCGGGCCAACGAGATCGCCGGTCGCAGCCTGATCGAGTTCTTCGACCTGCAGATGTGGGACGAAGGCAGCCCGCTCTTTGCCGCCTTGCAAGACCAGAAGGTGGTGCCGCCCGCCGAAACAGCGTTGATCGGCGCCAGGGGCCGCCGCGATGTCCTGATGGGGGTCACCCCCCTGCCCGATGGTTATCTGCTCAATTTCATCGACATCACCCGTATGAAGGAAATCGACCGCTTGAAGTCGAACATCGTCGCCAGCGTCTCGCACGAACTGCGCACGCCCCTCACCAGCATCAAAGGCTACACCGACCTGCTGATGGGCGGCTACGCCGGCGATGACCTTCAGCTCCGCCACCAGTTCCTGACCATCATCGGCGCCGAAACCGACCGGCTGGTTCGCTTCGTCAACGACCTGCTCGACCTGACCCGCCTCGAATCCGGCCGCAGCGCCGGCGATATGGATGATGTCTACCTGGACGAAGTGGTGCGCGAGTCGGTGCGCACCCTTGCCGTCCAGGCTGAGCAATCCCATGTACAAATCCTCACGGTGCTGCCGGACGACTTGCCCGCCGTACACGCCAGCAAGCACCTGATGGCTGGCATGGTCAAGAACCTGATCAGCAATGCCATCAAATTCAGCCCATCCGGCGGACAGGTGAGGGTGACGTTGCAGGAAGCGCCCTCCACCCTGTTGTTCGAGGTTGCCGACGAAGGCATCGGCATCGCACCGGAGGATCTGCCCCACCTTTTCTCCAAATTCTACCGCTCCGAGTCGGCCTGGCGGTCGGGGATCAAGGGCACGGGGCTGGGTCTGGCGCTGGTGAAAGAGACGGTGGAAATGCACCACGGCCAGATTGCGGTCGAGAGCAAGCTGGGGGAGGGCACGCGCTTCCTCGTCAGTCTGCCCATCGCCGCAAACCAGGCCCCGGCCACAAACGGCGGCCGCCAAACGCCACCAATGGCAGCCTGAAACGCGGCGCAGTTTGCGCCGCCCCGCCATCTCTCCTACAATGGCCGCCTATGGCCGCGCTCCTCTCCCCCCGCGACCGGCGCTGCCTGCGCCTGGTCGCCCTCTTTGCCCTGGCCTTGCTCGGCCTCTTCCTGCTGGTCAAGCACCTGCCGGCAGCCTGGGCCGGGTTCTGGTACCCCGAACGGCTGATCGGGCCGCAGGGCCGGCTGCTACCACAAGAATGGCTGTGGGGCGTCTATCCCATCACCTATCTGCCGGGCTGGCTGCGGTGGGCGGCGATAGCGATGACGGCAGGCGTGGTCATTTGGGCGGGGTTTGGCCGCATTGGCCGCTTCGACGACCGCCTGCGTAGCCTCAAAAGGATCGGGTTTCCGCACTCCGCCTGGGTGCAGATAGCGCTGGCCGGCCTCAGTTTCCCGGTCTTCTGGCTGGGGCGGGTGGTGCACACGCGCTGGGGCGATGCCTATCTACTGGTCAACGGCATCGCCCACCCCGATGTTCGGCTGCTCTACAACTGGCAGGCCCCGCTCGATACCTTCGTCCATGCCCTGCTTTTTCGCCTGGGCGAACGTTGGTGGGGCTGGCAGGATGCCCTGCCCGCCTACTGGTGGCTCTCCAGCCTGGCCGGGGTGGGGGCGGTGTGGGTCTTGTTGCGGCTGGCAGATGAGATCGGCCGCACACCGCTGGAACGATGGACCGTGTTCGGGCTGATCGCCACCCTCGGCTCCATCCAACTCTTCTTCGGCTACCCCGAAAACTACACCCTCATCAGCCTGCTCATCCTGGCCTTTCTGTGGCTGGGATGGCGTTTCGCCCACGGCCAGACCTCGCTCTGGGCGCCCGGCATCGTCCTCGCCCTGGCCAACGGCTTCCACCCCGCCACCCTCGTCCTCCAACCCTCGCTTTGGGCGCTCGCCTTCGCCGTGCTCGGCCGCCGCAACCTGGGCCTACACCCCGGCCTGCGCTCGTTGGCGGCGCTCATCGTCCCGCCGCTGGCCGTGGGAGTGGGCGTCGTTGCCCTCATGTCGTCCGGCGGGCACGGGCTGGCCGCCTTCGTCGGCGCCGAAGCGCCCGGCGGCGGCGACCACCGCTGGCTGGTCCCCCTGTTCACAGTCAGCAGCTCGTGGGAGTATTACACGATGTTCTCGCGCGGGCACCTGCTCGATGTCATCAACCAGCAGATCCTGGTCATGCCCTTCACGCTGCCGTTGTTGCTGATACTGGTTATTGGTTATCGATCTCACCTCCCCCGCGACCCGTTCGCTTGGTTTCTGCTGATTGCAGGCGCCAGTTATGTCCTCCTCACCTGGCTCTGGAACCCCGATTATGGCGGCCAGCGCGATTGGGATTTGTTCTCGGTGGCAGCCTGGCCGGCCACCCTGTGGGCTGCCTACTGGCTCACCCGCGCCCTGAACGCCCCGACCCTGGCCCGCGCCCTGCTCATCATCCTGCCCGTACAGGCCCTGCACACCGTCGCCTGGGTCTTCAGCAACACCCGCCCCTGGGAATGGCCCGTCTGAATCCTCGCCGCCTTTTCCTGGCCCTCCTCCTCCCGGCCGTCCTCCTCCTGGCCTTTGCCCTGCGCCTCTTCCGGCTCCAGGACGCCAACATCTGGTGGGACGAGGGCCTGGCCGCCTGGGCCAGCCGCATGCCCCTGGCCCAGATGGCGGCCTGGACGGGGGCCGACGTCCACCCACCGCTCTACTTCGCCCTGCTGCACTTCTGGCGCCTGGCCGCGGGCGAGAGCGAATTCTCCCTGCGCTTTCTCTCGGCGGCTTTTGGCGTGCTGACGGTGGCGGCGCTATGGCGATTGGGCCTGGCCGTGGACTCCAGGCGGCCGTGGCTGGCCCTGGCCGGGGCGACACTCCTGGCGCTTTCTCGCTTCGCCATCTGGTGGTCACAAGAAGCACGCATGTACATGCTGGGCGGGCTGCTCTGCACCCTCAGCCTGCTGCTCACCCTCCTCTTGCGGCGTCGCTTCACCGCCAGGCGCGCCCTGGCCTGGCTGCTCGTCACCGCCGCCGCCCTGTGGACGCTCTACCTCCTGGCCTTCCTGCTCATCATCGAGGGCCTCTACTGGCTTTTCAGCCTGCGCTCCCAGCCGAACGCCCGCCAACGATGGCGCCTGCTCTGGCGCTGGGCCGTGTTGCAGGCCGGCGTCCTGGCCCTCTTCCTCCCCTGGCTCCTCTACGCCCTCCCCCGCCTGCGCTCCTGGTCGGTGCAGACCGCCTTCGACGCCGGCCTCTTTGCTCGCCTCTACGCCACCCTGCTGGCCGTCGGCGTCTCCACCGACATCGACGCCTGGCGCTGGCCGACCCTCCTCATCATCACCCTGCTCATCCTCGGCCTCCTGACCCTCCTCTGGCCCAACCCCCCCCCCCCCCCCCCCCCCCCCCCCCCCCCCCCCCCCCCCCCCCCCCCCCCCCCCCCCCCCCCCCCCCCCCCCCCCCCCCCCCCCCCCCCCCCCCCCCCCCCCCCCCCCCCCCCCCCCC
>JAIBAP010000057.1 GCA_019695115.1 Caldilineales bacterium
GCCGCCCTCTTCAGAAATGCAGGGCGTCCGGGCTGGCCAGCCCCATCTGCACCCCCTTCAGCAGCGCCGCCGCATGCGTCCGCACCCCCATGATCTCGCGGATGTTCTGCAGGTGCCACTTGTACGTGCTCGGTGCGATGGCCAGCTCTTCCGCCACCTCGGCGTTGTCGCTGTTCGCCCGCAGGATGGCCAGGGTCAGGATCTCCCGCTGCCGCTCCGACAGCGCCTCCTCCGGTCCCGGCGTCCGCCGTCGCTCCATCAGGTACTGCGTCACATCGGGCGAGAAACACACCCCACCGTTGTGCACCGTCCGCACCGCCGTCACCAGGTTGACGCTGAGCGCGTCGTCCTTGAGCAGATATCCCGCCGCCCCTGCATTCGCCAGCCGCTCGATCACTGCCTGGCGCATATCTTGCGACACCACCAGGATGCGCGTGGCCGGGAAACGCTGCTGCAGCCGCTCGATGGCCGCCACCGGCTCGAACAACTCCTTCGCCTGCCACAGCCGCTCCCCCTCGCGCCAGGGCATGGTGAGATCCAGCAGCAGCACGTCCGGTCGCAGCCTCTCCACCAGCGGCTCCACCTGCTCGCCTGCGCCGCCTTCGCCGACGATGGTGATGAGCGACGAAGCCCGCTCCAGCTGCTGGCGGATGCCCTCGCGCGTGAGCAGGTGATCGTCGATGATGACGACCCGGATCGGGGTGGGCTGGATCTGCATCGGTGGCTCCAGGAAGGGGAGGGGATGGGGAAGACGCTCCCTTGTAGCTTAGGCGACAACGGCGGCTGTGGCAAGTTGTAGCGAGGCGGCCAAAGGCCAGGTGTGCGACAAACCGTACGCAAGGAGGGCGGTCGCCCCTCCTTTGGGATGGTTGCCTGCCCCTCCTTGCGTACAGTTCGCAACTTATTCGTTGCGGGAAAGCGGCTCTTTGCCCGAAAAACCTATTGACAGCCCCCCCGAACTTTGCTACTGTGACCCTCAAGAAGTGGCTACTGCGCCTCCCAGCGCGCGCAGTAGCCACTTTTCTTTTCCTCCGGAACCGGCCATGCCCCCTTCAGTTTCCCCTTCCATCCCCCCCTCCTGCCCCCGTCCCCCTGCCGCCTATGCCTCCCTCTGGCGACACGCCGGCAAGTCCTGGCCCCGCGACCTGCAGGCTCTCTCGCTCATGGCCGTCACCGGCTGGTCGGCCCGGCTTTCTCTGGCCGAATGGCTGGTGTCCCACGACCCTCGGCTGGCCTCCATCCAGGCCGGCTCCATCCTCCGTCTCTGGCGCCGGCTGGGAGAACGGGACCTCATCCGCCAGCACACCCAGGTGATCGACCCCCGCGCCCACGTCGCCGTCGCCGTTGTCGAGCTCACCGCCCTGGGGCGCGACCTGCTGTATGAGCTCGGTGTCCAGGCTGCGGTCTCCGAGTGGCAGCGGCTGCGGCTCTGGCACCAGGCTGACGCCCAGCCCCGGCATACGGCCATGGTTCTGCTCGCCGCCCACTATTTCCGCAAGAGGGGCTACCGGACGGTCGTCTGTCCCGAAGCGGACGGGCTCTTGGCGCCCGACCTCCTGATCTTACACCCCGCCGGCGGCCAGACCGTCTATGTCGAGGTTGAGGCGCCGGGGCGGGGCGGGCTGGTGCACATGGCCCGGCAGCGGCGCAAGTGGGAGATGCAGGCGAGCGGGCAGGGCTTTGTCGCCTTCTGCGCACTCAACCCCCGGCAGCGGGGGCAGAAGCTGGCGCTGGCCAGGCGCGCGTCTGCGAGCGGCATAGCCACCGACCTGCTCACCCTGCACGCCCAGCCGGAAGTGACGTGGGCGAGCATCTGGGGCGATCCCCTTGCCAACGCCGCCGGCAGGGGGGACGAAAGCCATTGGGAAGGTATATCCTGGGCAACAAGAATCTTGCCCGTCAACCCCGATTCTGGCGCGACTTCCCAGCCCCTTGCTGGCGTGCAAGCCCGTCAAGGGGGAGGGTGAAGGTCACAAGAATCTTGCCCGTCAAGGCCGTTTGCATGCGCCTCTGGCCTTGACCACAAGACTGACCGATTACCCAAACCCATCTCTCCCCATCAAGGCGTCTTTGCCCACTTTCCGCACCCATCGCCGAGATCCCGGCACCATTTGGAGGCTCTACTCCATGAAACACCTGTCTGAAGACGAAGCCCAGCAGCAATTCATCAGAGTCGTCGCCACCATCTTGCGACGCCTGCTGCAACCCAACCCCGACAGCCAGGGGCAGGCTACTCATGCCGATGCACCCGCCTGACAAAGAATGGGTTGCCGTCGGTCTGGTCCGCACCTCCACCATCATGCAGGTGGAAACGGGCCTGAGCATGATCACCCAGCCTGAACGCATCCGCGAGTTTGCGGCCCGTAATGGCCTCACGCTCAGCCACCTGTATGAAGAACCGGGCATCTCCGGTCGCAAGGCTCAGCGTAACACCGTCGATCGCATCTTGCGCGATGCGCGCGCTGGCAGATTCAATCTGCTCGTCGTCACCGACGTCTCCCGCTTCTTTCGCAATCTGGAGGCGCTCATCTCCGCCATCAAGACCCTGAAGGCCTCGGGCGTCGACTTCCTGTCCATTGACGACGGCATCGACACCCGGCGCCAGGACAGCTGGGGCAACGAACTGGTCATGGTCATCCTCGGCATGCTGGCCGAGCTTTACGCAGTGCAGCTGGCCCACAACACGCGCGAGGGCAAATATCGTCGTTTCAAGCTGGGGCTATGGAACGGCTCGATCCCCTTCGGCTACTGCAATGGCCTCTGCTCCAACTGCACCCACCCCAATGGCTCCGACTACTGCCCCAACTTCGGCCGGCCCGACCTCGGCAACGGCGCCGACCTGATCCTCCACCCCATCGAATCGGACGGCGTGCGTCTCGCCTTCGAGACCTACGCCACCGGCGACTTCTCCGATTACGACACCGCCGAAATGCTCGCCCAGCATGAAGTGGCGGTGGCTGACGGATCGGTGCGGCGCCTGCGAGTGCCTTGCAAGCGACCCCCCAAGGAGGAAATTCCCCTGCCCGCACAGAGCCCGAGACCGCCGCATGGCTACCGGCCGCCCTACAAGGACTTCGTACGATATCTGTTGCAACGCCCCTTCTACGCCGGCTCTGTCACCTATACTCACGAACCGGGACCAAAGCAGCCGCACACCCCGATTTGGGTGGAAGAGAATACCGGCACCCATCCTGCCATTATCTCTCGTGAACTGTTCGAGCAGGTGCAGCGCCTGCGCAGCAGCATCGGCACCAATTCCCGCCGTCAGGGCGAATCCCGGCGCATCTACCCGCTGAGCGGTCTGCTGCGTTGCGGGCGCTGCGGCGGCCCGATGCGAGGCACAAGCGCCAACGGCGGTGTCCGCTACTACCAGTGCTCACAACGCGCCGAACGCCATCGTCTGACCAACGGCCAGGAATGCGAGCAGCCCCTGGTGCAGGCTGACTCTGTCGAGGATGAGGTTGTCGCCCTTTTGCAGCGTCTGGCCGTGCCTGCACATCTGCGACCTGATATCCTGGCCCATTGTTTCTACCAGGATGATGTGGAGGTCATCGACTACCGCCGGCGCAAACTGATCAACTCCATGCAGCGCTACACCCAGCTGTATGAAGTCGGAACCATCGCCTGGGAGGAGTTCCAGACCAGACTGACCGGCCTGCGCAAGGCCATCGCCGAACTCACGCCCGATCAGCAGGCAAGTGCGCCGCAGGCGGAGTCGCTCCTAGGCAGCATAGCGACATTGTGGGCAGCGGCCACCGACGTGGAGCGGAGGTTATTGAGTTTGCTGGTCTTTCGCTACCTGGTCGTGAAAGATCAGGGGCTGACCGGCTATGCCTTTCGTCGCTTCATCGCACCGGCAAGAACAGAGGAAGAGCTCCGATGAAACCGTTTCTTTTCCCGCTCTTAGACTCCATCTATACCTTTTCCCATATATCAGAATTACTGACCAATTGGTCAGTATCTGCGCAGCTTTGCTGTCCAAATGGTCAATTATGATGCATATTTCTTGACAGTTGGTCAGTATTGCATTAGCATTTCAGTATTCTTTTTCGATCCCACTATTCCTTGCCATTTCATGCGCGCTGCTGCCTACATCCGTGTCTCCACGCCCGGCCAGGTCGAAGAGGGCCACTCCCTCGAAGCCCAGACCCAGGACATCTATGCCTTCGCCAATGTGAAAGGGTGGGACATCATTGCTACCTATGCCGACGAAGGCATCTCCGGCAGCCTGGCTGACCGCCCTGGCCTGGTTCGGTTGCTGCGGGACGCCGAGGCGGGTCTGTTTGAGGTAGTGATTGTGCACAAGGTCGACCGCTTCTTTCGCGACTTGGCTGGTTTCCTTAGTGCGCTTAGCCGGCTCAACGAAGCCAACGTCAGCTTTCTTTCGGTGCGCGAGAACATCGACTTCACCTCGCCCTGGGGTAAGCTGGCCCTCGTCATCCTTGCCACCATCGCCGAGATTTTCCTTGATATGCTACGCGATGAGACGATGAAGGGCAAGAAACAGCGCGTACGCAAGGGGATGTGGAACGGATCCATCCCCAACGGCTATTGCCTGGGGAACTGCTCGAGCTGTAACGACTACAACGGGCCCGGCTACTGCCCCAATGTGGGACGCGAGAACATCGGCGACGGCCGCAACCTGGCGCCTCACCCACTCGACAGCATCGCCGTGCGCAAGATGTTCGAATGGTATGTGCACGGTGACCACTCTGACGCTGATATCGCCGAACGCATCAACAGCTACGAGCACGTTCTGCCGGATGGCACGGTCGTGCACTTTCGCTCACGCGGGCGCGGCCAGGGCAGTGGGTTCCCACCAGGCCCCTACGGCAAAGACACGATCCGCAGCATGCTTCAGCACGTCGTCTACACAGGCGTCATCACCTACAAGGGCGATGTGCTGCCAGGCAATCACCCGGCCATCATCGACGAAGAGTCGTTTGCACAGGCGCAACGCGTGCGCCGACTGCGAGGCACCAACCCACAGAGCCAGAATACGACGAGCAAGGCAATGGCGCGCGCATTTCTACTTACCGGCATCCTACGCTGTGGGCAATGCGGCAGCCAGATGCGGGGCCAGACCGGCGCCAAGAAGGTGCGGTTTTATCAGTGCGTAAACCGCTTGCAGAAGAAGCAGCCGTGCCGACAGCCAATGGTGAAGGCTGAGCCACTGGAGCAGGCGCTGGTGCAGCTCGTGCAGAGCGTGCGTATTCCCGAAGAGGGCCGGGAACAGGTCCTGGCCAAGGCATTTCCCCATTGCGATGTCGCTGCGATCGAGATGCAGGAGGCCGAGTTGCGGGCACGCTACGAGCGCGTGGTCGAACTCTACCTGGCCGGCAAGATCAAGCGCACCAAGTTTGATGAAGAGGAGTTGGCCTATCGACGCGATGCTGTGCGTTTGACCAGTGGCCAGAGCGGAGCTATCCTGGAAGCCGTTCGGCTGGTCACCCGATTCCCCACCCTGTGGGAGACCTCAACCGTTCTAGAACAAAAAGCACTACTGCAAACCATACTTTCCACCGTTCACATACGGGGCGAAAAAATCGAGGGCGTTCAGCCACAACCTGGCTTTTACGCCCTCTTCGAGTATTGGAGCTACGGGAGCGACGGGGATCGAACCCGCGATCTTCGGCTTGACAGGCCGACGTGTTAACCGCTACACTACGCCCCCTCGACGGGTCTTCGATTGTGAGCCAGAGTGTAGCCGGGGCAGGGGAATTCTGTCAAATCAGAAAGGCAGCCGCAGAAGCAAACCGCCGCCAGCGCCCTCCTCCCGCTGCCCACCCCTCGCGCCCACCCCTCCCCCCTCCCTCCGTCCCTCCGTCTCCCCCTCCCTCCGTCTCCCCCTCCCTCCGTCCCTCCGTCTCCCCGTCCCTCCGTCTCCCCCTCCCTCCGTCCCTCCGTCTCCCCCTCCCCCCCGCCTTGCCGCAGCCTGCCCTTTTTCCGTATAATCAGCGTTTGGCGTTCCGTTCCCCCGCCGCCCCCCATCCCAGCCACCTCCCACACGGCATGCGCACCAGCCATATCCGCAACTTCTGCATCATCGCCCATATCGACCACGGCAAATCGACCCTGGCCGACCGCCTCATCCAGGTCACGCACACCCTCAGCGACCGCGAGATGCAGGACCAGGTGCTCGACAGCATGGATCTGGAGCGCGAAAAAGGCGTCACCATCAAAGCCTCGGCCGTGCGCATGCAGTACGAAGCCCGAGATGGCCAGACCTACGAACTCAACCTCATCGACACCCCCGGTCATGTCGATTTCGGCTACGAAGTCTCGCGGGCGCTGAAAGCCTGCGAGGGGGCGGTGCTGGTGGTGGATGCCTCCCAGGGCATCGAAGCCCAGACCCTGGCCAACCTCTACCAGGCCATCGACCAGGGCCTGGAGATCATCCCTGTCATCAACAAGATCGACCTCCCCGCCGCCCGACCGGACGAAGTGGCGCACGACCTCGAAGACCTGATCGGCATCGACGGGCTTGACATCCCTCGCATCTCGGCCAAAGACGGCGTCAACGTCGAAGCCGTGCTGGAGGCAGTCGTCAAGCAGGTTCCCCCGCCGGTGGGCGACCCCGAAGCGCCGTTGCAGGCCCTCATCTTCGACAGCCACTACGATTCCTACAAGGGCGTCGTCGCCTATGTACGGGTCATGAACGGCCGCATCCGGCGCCGCGAACTGCTGCGGCTGATGTCGACCGAGGCCAGCACCGAGCCGCTCGAGATCGGCGTCTTCACGCCGCTGATGCGCCCGGTGGAGGAACTGGAGGCGGGCGAGGTGGGCTATGTGGCCTCTGGCCTCAAGACCATCCGCGAATGCCGGGTGGGCGACACCTTCACCCTGGCCGCCAACCCCGCCGCCGAAGCCCTCCCCGGCTTCCGGCCGCTCAAACCGATGGTCTTTGCCGGCGTCTATCCCTCGGAAGGCGACGACTACAATCTGCTGCGCGACGCCCTGGAGAAACTGCAACTCAACGACGCCTCGCTCAGTTACCAGCCCGAGACCTCGCAGGCGCTGGGTTTTGGTTTCCGCTGCGGCTTCCTCGGTCTTTTCCACATGGAGATCATCCAGGAACGGCTGGAGCGCGAGTACGACCTCGACCTGGTGTTCACCGCACCCTCGGTGGAGTATCAGATTACCCTGACCGATGAGCGAGAAATCGTCATCGACAGCCCGGCCGAGATGCCCGACCCCAACTACATCGCCGAGATCCGGGAGCCGTGGGTCGAGATCAACGTCATCACGCCCACCGAGTTCATCGGCGTGATCATGGACCTGGTGACGAAACGCCGCGGCGAATTCAAAAACCAGGAATATCTCGATCAGCGTCGCGTCCAACTCAGCTACACCATCCCCCTGACCGAGATCCTGGTCGATTTCTACAACGAACTCAAGGCCCGCACCCGCGGCTATGCCTCGCTCGATTACCATTTCCGTGAATATCGGCCGGCCGAGATGGTCAAGCTCGACCTCCTGGTAGCCGGGCAAGCGGTGGACGCCCTCTCGGTCATCGTCCACGCCGACCAGACCTACACCAAAGGCCAGCGTCTGGTTTCCAAGATGAAGGACGTCATACCGCGGCAGCAGTTCGATGTCGCCATCCAGGCGGCGGTCGGCAAGCGCGTGATCTCCCGCGCCAATGTCAAGGCGATGCGGAAGGACGTGCTGGCCAAATGCTACGGCGGCGACATCACCCGCAAACGCAAGCTGCTGGAAAAGCAGAAAAAAGGCAAAAAGCGCATGAAGATGGTCGGTTCCGTCGAAATCCCGCAAGAGGCGTTTATGTCTGTTCTGCGGCTTGAAGAAGAATAATGGAGATTGGTTATTGGTTATTGGCCAATAACCAATAACTAATTACCACTACCCCACCTCACTCCCTCCATGTCCCCTCGCACCCGCCGCTGGCTCGTCGTTCTGATCCTGGCTTTCGTCCTGCTGGTGGCCTTTGTCCTGCGCACGTTCAACGTCGATTGGGCCGAAGGCCAGCTGCCGCACCCTGACGAACGTTCGACCGTGGCTTTTTACGCGCCCAGCATCCGTTGGCCGGCGGAACCGGGGACATTTTTCGACCCGCGACGTTCCACCCTCAACCCACTTTGGGACCTCGGCAGCAACAGCCGCCGTTCCTACACCTACGGCCATTTCCCGCTCTATTTGCTCGTCATCTCCGGGCATCTGGCGCAGAAGCTGGTTCCGGTAGCCGAGGCCATCGGCGTGCCGCAAGCGTATGTCGATATGATGCGCATCGCCGTTGGCTCGCCCGGCTATGCCTGGGTGGGGCGACTGCTGATGGCCATCGCCGACACGATCACCCTGCTGTATCTGTTCCTGATCGGCTGGCGGGTCTATAACAAGCATGTGGGGCTGCTAGCGGCGGCGTTGGGCGCGTTCACCGTCCTGCAAATCCAACTGGCGCACTTTTTCGCCGTCGATCCCATCTCCACCACCTTCACCGTGGCCGCCATCTATCACGCCATCCGCATGGTGGAAAGCCGCGGGTGGAGGCAAACAGTGTTGGCGGGGATCATGGCCGGGCTGGCCATTGCCTGCAAGTTCAGCGCCCTGCCCATCCTGGCGGCGCCGGGCGTGGCGGGGTTGATCATTTGGTGGAGCGAGAACAGAGGGCGGAGGGCAGAGGACGGCGAGTCTGCCCAGGGAGAAGCGAAGGGCCAAAGCTCGTGGACCGGGATTGGGTTGGCGGCGGCGGCGATCGGCGTGGCTGTGGTCGCATTCGTGGTCACATCGCCGTTTGTGATTCTGGATTGGGAGAACTTCTATCTGGCGGTGATCAAAGAGCAGGGGGCGATGGTGCGCGGCATCGCCGATTTCCCCTTCACCCGCCAATACCGCGGCACCACACCCTATCTCTATTTCATCGCCCAACAAGTGCGGTGGGGGATGGGCTGGTTCCTGGGGCTGGTGGGGTGGGTGGCCTTTGGTTGGGCCATCGTCAAGACGCTGATGTTGCGGGCCAGGCCGGGCGAGTTGATCATCCTCTCCTGGCTCGTCCCCTATTTCCTCATCACCGGCAGCTTCCTGGCCAAGTTCAACCGCTACATGGTTCCCGTCGTGCCGCTGCTGGCGGTGCTGGGGGCGGGGATGTTGTGGGCGCTGGCAGGATGGGTCGCAGGTCGCAAGTGGCAGGTGGCAAAGCTTGTCCCTTCGCTCCCCTCAGGGCCGGCTCTGAGTGAAACGAAGGATCGCAAGTCGCAGGTGGCAGAGCTTGTCCCTTCGCTCGCCTCAGGGCAGGCCCTGGGGGCAATGGAGGATGGCGAGGCGCAGACGGCGGACGCCACCCCGCACCACGGAACACGGAACACGGAACACGGAACACGCATCTTCTGGCTCTTCGGCCTCATCGTCCTCATCCCCACCCTGCTGTGGGCGCTGGCTTTCGTCAATGGCGTCTACAATCGCCAGCACACTTTCATCACGGCCTCGAAATGGATGTACGAGAATGTGCCCGACGGCAGTGTGTGGATCACCGAGCATTGGGAGGAGGGGATGCCGCTGGTGCTGCCCATCCCGCGCGGGAATCCGGGCGAGCACGGCTGGAGCAATGTGATGATGCCGATGTATGAGGAGGATACGCCGGAAAAGTATCAGATCCTCAAGCAGAACATGATCGAGGGCGATTACTACGTCCTGGCTACCAAGCGGCTGTACGGCGCCCTGCCCCGGCTGCCCGAACGCTACCCGATGAGCATCAAGTTCTACGATCTGCTGTTCTCCGGGCAGTTGGGCTACGAATTGGCCGCCGAGTTCACTGCTTATCCTTCTTTGTTCGGCCTCGAAATCCCAGATCAGTCTGCCGACGAGAGTTTCTGGGTCTACGACCACCCGCGCGTCCTCATCTACAAGAAGGTGCGCGAGCTCAGCGACGCCGAGTGGGATCAGCTCTTGGGCGGGTCGTGGGTGGGCGCCCGCTATGGCTATACCGGCCAGGAGCCAGAGAACAGAGAACAGAGGGCGGAGACCGGCGAGGGCGAAACGGGGCCTGACCTCCTGCTCGATCAGCCCGTCAACGAGCTGCCCGACGTGGGCCGGGTGGCCTGGAATCCGTTCCGTTACAACAGTTGGCTGAGCCTGGTCTTTTGGTGGTTGCTGCTGTTCGGTCTGCAAGCCCTGGCCTGGCCCATCGCCTTCACCCTTTTTGGCCGCCTGGCCGACCGGGGCTATGGCTTCAGCCGGGCGCTGGCGATGATCCTGGTGGGCTGGCTGGCCTGGATTCTGCCCGCCCTCCACCTCCTCAAGAACAATCTCTTGCCCTCGTTGCTGGCCGTGCTGGTGGTGTTGGCCCTTTCGTTTGGCCTGTGGCGACGGAACCGGGAGGCGATGCGCGCCTTTTGGCAGGAGCGGCGGCGGCTGATTTTGGTCAGCGAGGCCGTCTTCACGGCTGCATTCCTGCTATTCGTCTTCATTCGCCTGCTCAATCCCGACCTCTGGCAGCCCTGGCAGGGCGGCGAGAAGTTCATGGAGTTTGCCTTTCTCAACGCCGTCACCCGCACGCCGTTCTTCCCCTCCTACGACCCCTATTTCGCCGGCGGCTATCTCAACTACTACTACTACGGCTATCAGATCCTGTCCGTTTTGATCAAACTGACCGGGATCAGCTCGTCCATCGCCTTCAACCTGGCCATCCCCACCCTCTTTGCCCTGACGGCGGCGGGGGTGTTCAGCCTGGTCTATACGTTGGTGGCGGGAGGGGGGAGACGCGGAGACGCAGGGACGGAGGGACGCAGAGAGGGGCGCGGGGTGTGGGCGGGGGTGGCGGGGGTGTTTTTTGTCGCCCTGATGGGCAATCTGGAGGGCGGGCTGATCGTTTTTCGGCAGCTGGCCGAGCGCGGGGGCAGCGCCTTCAGCTCGAATCTCCCGCTGCTACAGCCGCTCGTGCAGACAGCAGCAGGCGTGGGTGCGGCGGTGGCGGGGCGGGTGCAATGGCCGGGCTACAACTTCTGGTCGCCCTCGCGGGTGCTGCCTTTCACCATCAACGAGTTCCCGTTCTGGTCGTTCCTCTTTGCCGATCTGCACCCGCACATGATCGGCATCCCCTTCACCGTCCTCTTCCTGGCCCTGGCCTACACCCTCATCGCCGGGTATCGCCGCCCTGGGCAGACGGCCCTTGCCGCCGGCGGCTTCCTGCCTTTCGTGTTGCTGCTAGCAATGATGCCGCTGACAGTGGGCGCCATCGGCGCCATCAACACCTGGGATTTGCCCACCTATCTGGGCGTGGGGGTGTTGGCCTGGGGCATCCGCGAATGGAAGGGCCAGGGCAAAATCCGCATCGTCCCCACCCTGCTCTTTGTGGTTGGGCTGGCCGCAGCCGCCCTTGTGCTTTATCTGCCTTTCTATCGCAACTACACCACCGTCTTCGAGACCGGCGTCGGTCTGACCTACATCAAGACGCAGATGGGGCCGTGGCTGCGGATTTGGGGCTTCTTCCTCTTCGTCGCCCTCACCTACATCCTGGTGGAACTGCGCCGGCGGCCCGGCGATGTGCCCGTCCTGCGCTGGCTGGCCGGATTGCTGCGCCACTTCGACCGCGCCCCGCGCTATCTCGACCATGTTTCGGCTCTGGCTCGGCCCAAATGGACGCTGCCTTTCGGCCAGACGGCTTTGGGGATCAGTATCCTGCTGGGGATCGCCCTGGCTTTCCTCGGTTATGCGGTGGTGGGCCTGCTCCTGCCGCTGGTGGTGATCACCGCCCTCTACCTGTTCCGCCGCACCACTTCCGCCCCCGGCCAGTTCCGGGCGCTGCTGTTCTTCACCGGGCTGCTGGTGGCGCTCGGCGTCGAAATCTTCTACCTGAAGGATTTCCTCTGTGGGTGCGGCAGCGGTGGGCTTCTCAGCCGCGAGCACGGCGACTACTACCGCATGAACACCCTGTTCAAGTTCTACATCCAGGTGTGGGTCTTGTTGGGGATCGGCGCCGCCGCCGTTTTGCCCGATCTGCTCGACGCCATCCGCTCGTGGCCGCGCCGCTGGCGGGGCCTCTGGCTGGCCGGATTGGGCATCCTGCTGGCCCTGGGCCTGGTCTTCCCCGTCCTGGGCACAGCCGACCGCGTGAACGACCGCTTCCCGCCGCCCGTCCCCGCCCGCAACACGCTCGATGGCATGGCCTTCATGACTGTCGGCCGCTACGGCTGGCCCGATGGCAACACCATGATCGACCTGAAGTATGACCACGAGGCCATCCGCTGGCTGAAAGAAAACGTCACCGGCACGCCCGTGCTGGCCGAAGCGCCCGCCTCGTGGTATCCGGTCAACGGCCAAAACGCCGGCTATGACTACTACCGGGCGGGCGGGTTGCGCGCCAGCTCGCTCACCGGGCTGCCCACGTTCCTCGGCCAGCACCAGGGCGAGCAGCGTTTCGGCTCGCAGACCGGCCCGCGCGAGGCCCTGGGCCGCGAGTTCTTCGAGACCACCGACATCGCCCGGCTGCGGCAGATCATCGACGACCTGGGCGTGAACTACATCTACATCGGCCAACTCGAACGCATCCTGTTCAACGCCGACCAGCTGCGCAAATTCGATGCCCTGGTCGATCTGGGCGAGGCCGAAGTCGTCTTCCAAAACGACGGCGTGACGATCTATCGAACGGTCAACAGTCAACAATCAACAGTCAACAACTAACGATCTGGATCGTCAATAACCAATAACCAATTACCAATCTCCCCATGCTCGACTTCCTCCGCTTCTGGCTCATCCTGACTCTAATCGGTCTGGCCGGCCTGCCGCTTTCGTGGCGGCTGTTCGCCTTCCTGCCCGACCGCGGCTATACCTTCAGCCGCGCCCTCGGCTTGCTGGGGGCGGGCTATCTGCTCTGGCTGGGCGCCACCTTTGGGCTGCTGCGCAACACGGCCGGCGGGGCGGTGCTGGCGCTCTTGATCTTTGCGGCGCTGGGGCTGTGGCTGGGCCGGGCGGGCTGGCAGAAGGACAGCGAGGGCAAACGGCCGTTGCTAGAACACCTGCGGGCGCAGAAGGCCGCCATCCTCGTTGTCGAGCTTTTCTTCCTGCTGGCGATGGCGGCCTGGGCCTACTTCCGGGCCTACAACCCCGACATTGCTGGCACCGAAAAGCCGATGGAGTTCGCCTTTCTCAACGGCATTCTCAACTCGCCCCAGTTCCCCCCGCACGACCCCTGGCTGGCGGGCTATGGCATCAGCTACTACTACTTCGGTTATGTCCAGCTCAACATGCTGGTGCAACTGACGGGCGTACAACCCAGCATCGCCTTCAATCTGGGGCTGGCAACCATCTTCGCGCTGACGCTGTTGGGCGGGTTTGGGTTGGTCTACAACCTGGTGCGCGGCGACAGTGGCCGTCCGGCCAGCTTCGTGCGCGGCGTCGTCTTCGGCCTCCTCGCCAGCCTCTTCCTGGGGCTGATGGGCAACCTGGTGGGCGTGTTGGAGGCCCTGCAAGCGCGCGGGCTGCTCTCGTCGCGGCTGCATAGCCTGTTCGATGTCAAGGAACTGGCCAACGCCCCCGTCATCGGCGCCTGGAATCCCGGCAGCGGCTACTGGTGGTGGTGGCGAGCCTCGCGCGTCATCCACGACCGCGATTTCAGCGGCCGCATCGACCAGGAAGTGATCAGCGAATTCCCCTTCTTCAGCTTCCTGCTGGGCGATATGCACCCGCACGTGCTGGCCCTGCCGTTCGTGCTCTTGGCCCTGGCCCTGGCCCTCAACCTGTTCCGCCGCGGCGTCACTGCCAGCGAGCAGGCGGAAGGCCGGGATTGGCGCACAGCCTGGGGGTCGGTCGTCGCCGTCTTCGGGCTGGATGGCTGGGGGCTGCCGCTCTACGGCCTGGCCTTAGGCGCGCTCGGCTTCCTCAACACCTGGGATTTCCCCATCTACGTCTTCCTCGTCACCCTGGTCTATGGCCTGCGCCGGGGCCTGGGCGGCGCCCGGCTCGACCGTCGCCTGTGGACCGAGATCGCTCTGACCTTCGTCGCCCTGGCCGCGATCGGTTTCGTTGGCTACCTGCCCTTCTACCTCAGCTTCAGTTCGCAGGCCAACGGCATCTGGCCCAACTTCTACAACCCCACCCGCCTTGCCCAATACCTGCTGATGTTCGGCCCCTTCCTGGCCGCCCTCATCCTGCTTGTAGCCGTGGCCTGGCAGCGGTTGGATGCCCGCCGATCCGCCCTCTTGCGCTGGCTCCTGGCCATCTTGCTGCTCCCGCTCATCTTCCTCTTCCTGGCTACGCTTCTCGCCGCCCTCCTCCCCTCGCTTCGCGGCCAGATCGAATCGGCTCTCGGCCAGGCGGCGGGCCAACTCATCCCGCAGTTGGCCCGGATTCGGGTCTCGGCGCCGGGGACATGGCTCTTCGTCGGCGGCCTGCTGGCCGCCATCGGCGCCCTGCTGGCCGGCGTCTTTGCCCTGCGTGGCGAGAGAAGGGACGACGAGAAAGAGGGCAATGCCACCATCATCTTCGTCCTCGCCCTCTTCTTCACCGCCCTGCTGCTCACCTACGGCGTCGAGTTCGTCTTCCTGCGCGACACCTTTGGCACGCGCATGAACACCGTCTTCAAGTTCTACTACCAGGCCTGGATCATGATGGCGGTGGGGTCAGCCTATGCCCTCTACTACCTCAGCACACGGGCGGGGCGAGGGCTGCGCTGGGCTTCATGGGCGGTCATGGCCGTGCTGATAGCGGGCGGGATGATCTACCCACTCTTCGCCATCCCCAGCAAAGCCAACAACTTCCAGGGCGAGGCTTCGCTGGATGGCGCCCGCTATGTGGCCCAATACCGGCCCGACGAAGCGGCCGTGACCGCCTGGCTCAAGCAGAACGCCGCCCCTGATGCTGTCATCCTCGAAGCCTCCGGCGGCTCCTACTCTGACTTCAACTTCATCTCTGCCGACAGCGGCCGCCCGACCCTGTTGGGCTGGGGCGGCCACGAATTACAGTGGCGGGGCAACTACGACGAAGCCGGCCGCCGCGAGCCGTTGATCGAGACCATCTACCAGAACCGGGACGAAGAACGCATCCGCGCCATCGTGGCCGAGTTCGGCATCGATTACCTCATCGTCGGTCCGCGCGAAATGGATAAGTATAAGATCGCCCCCGACCGCCGTCTTGCCTTCGTCAACCTCTGGCAGCCGGTGTTCGAGCAGGGCGGCTATACCGTCTATGCCTGGCGTGGATGAACCGCCTCTTTACCGAATCGTAACCTTCCTGCAACAAATCGTTGCTAAACTCGTTTTGGCTCCATTCGGCATCTCACACCCCTGTTTCTGATGGCACCAACCACCGCCATGTCGCCTGTGGCGACCCCTGCCAACGTCGTTCCATCCGTCCCCGACTCGTTGCTCCGACGGCTCACCGTCGAGCACCTGCTCTACGGCCTGCTGACCCTGGCCGCCATCGTGGCGCGGCTGATCCACGTGGGCGCTTACCCTCTGGCCCCGGTCGAAGCGGCCGCCGCCCTGCGCGCCTGGCAGGCCAGCCAGGGCCTGGGAGCGGTGCTCGACGCCGGTTCACCGCTGCTTTTCAGCCTGCAAACCCTTACCTTCTTCCTGGCGGGCGCCACCGACGGGTTGGCCCGGCTGTGGCCGCTGCTGGCAAGCGCCTTCTTGCCGTGGGCGATCTACGGCTGGCGGGGGTGGGTGGGCCGTCCGGCGGCTGTGTTGGCGGCCGTGTTGGTCACAGTCTCGCCGCTGGTCAACGCCTTTGGCCGCCGCAGCGATGGCGCCGTCTTCGTTTTGTTCGGGCTGGCGCTGGCATTGGCAGGGTGGGCCTCTTTGCAAAAAGGCGAGGGCCGCGGCTGGGTGCTGGCGGCGGTCGGAACAGGCATCCTCCTCATCGGCGGCCCGGCCGGCCCGGCGGCGCTGATCGCCCTGACCCTGGTCATTTTGTTTAGCCGAACCGATTTCTCCGCCCTGCCCCGCCCGTCGCTGATCCACCTGGTGGTGCTGTTGGCGGTCGCTTTCGTCGGCGGGACAGCCTTCCTCAGCCGCCTCGATGCCCTGGGATTGACCGCGGTCAACTGGAGCGAATGGCTGCAAGGCTTCACATTTTCCCTCAACGGCTGGCTGTGGGGCCTGGCCCGGCTGATCGCAGACGATCCACTGACCGTGACCGGTGGGCTGGCCGGGCTGGTCTTCTGCTGGCGGCGGTCGGCGGTCGTGCGCTCGTTCGGGTTGGCCGCCCTGGTCGTGGCGCTGCTTGCCACCCTGCAAGGCCCCCTTGCCGCTGGCACGCGCGCCGTCGCCGGCCTGCTGTTCGCCGTCCCTGCCGCCTTTGTCCTCCTCGCCCTCTTTCGTCAGGCCGCCCGGCTGTTGCGCGGCCAGGGCGACGTCAACCAGATCGAACTGCTCATCTTTGCCGCCGTCCTGCAAATCCTGGTCGTCCTCACCGCCCTTTCGCTGATCAACTACGCCCACGACGCCAACCGGCTCTGGCTCATCCGCCTCGGCGTGGCGCTGGCCGCCATTGTCATCTTCGTCATCCTCTTCGCCTGGTTCATCGGCCAACGCCCAACCCTGGTCATCACCGCTATGCTGGCGTCGTTCAACCTGGGCCTGCTGGCCCTGGCCACGACCTGGGGCATGGCCTTCGATGTGACTCCCCCGCGCTACGCCGCCCTCTATGCCGCCAACACCCGCCCCGGCATCTACACCCTGCTCGACACGATGGGTGACTTGAGCGAACGACGCCATAGCGGGCGCTGGGAAACGCCTATTGCCCTGGTCACGGGCAGCGCTGGGCAGGATCAAGCCGTCCTCGACACCCTGCATTGGTATCTGCGCCCGGCCCGCGAGCTGCGGATTGTGAGCAGCATCAGCCTCGATGACGCCCCACCGCTCGTCGTCGCCCCCATGAACGAGCCGCTTCCCCTCAGCGACCTTTACTCTGGCATGGAAACAGGCATCATCACCCACTGGCAACCCACCGATGACGCCTCCGCCTCGAACCAACAACAACTGCGCTGGTTGATCTTCCGCACCGCCCCCTGGGACATCCCCACCCAGCCGTTCGTGCTGTGGACGGATGTCGCCACGCTCACCCTCAGCGACACCCCCTGACCCTTCGCTTCCCCCTGGGCCAACCCCCCGCCCTCCCATCTCCGATCTCCCATCTCCCATCTCTGATCTCCCATCTCTGATCTCTGATCTCTGATCTCCGATCCCTGACCTCCGCTCCCCACCCTATGGCCGCCCCCAAGCAACCCACCCCCTCCGCCCCCTCTGCCCGCCGCGCCGGCTCCTGGCTCGACCGACCCGCGCTCGTGGCCTTGAACTGGGAGAAAATCGCCTGGATCGTCCTCATCCTGCTGGCGTTTGCTCTGCGTCTGTACAATGTCGGCGCCCGCACCATGAGCCATGACGAAAGCCTGCACACGCAGTACAGCTATCAGTTGTACAACGGCAGCGGCTACACGCACGACCCCTTGATGCACGGCCCCTTCCTGTTCGAGATCACCGCCCTGAGCTACTTCCTCTTTGGCGCCAGCGACGCCTCGGCCCGGCTGCCGGTGGTGCTCTTTGGCACGGGTATCGTGGCGCTGATGTGGTTCACCCGGCGTTGGCTAGGGCGGTTGGGTGCATGGCTGGCGGGCGTGTTGTTGGCCTTCTCGCCCGTGCTGCTGTACCACAGCCGCTACATCCGCCACGACATCTATCTCATCTTCTTCATCGTCCTGACGGCGATCCTGGCCTTTCGCTATCTGGAAACGGGGAACAAGAACTGGCTGATCGGGTTGGCGGTGGCGTTGGGCTTGTCGTTCACCACCATGGAAGGCTCGTTCATCTACGCCATTGTCTTCGTCGGTTTCTTCCTGGTCTGGACGTTGGCCCGGCTCTTGGCGACGAAGTGGGAGAACCAGGGCTATCGCTGGCCCTTCTTGGGCTTACTGGCTCTGGCGGGCGTGCTGGCCACCTATCCACTCTTCGAGGCCATCAAATCGCCCGTTGGCTCGGCTGTGACCAGCGCCCGTCTGGGCGGGCTGGTGTTGTGGCCGATCTTCCTGGTTGGCGTAGCGGTTTTGGCTGTGGCTTTCTGGTTTCTGATCAAAGGCTACGGCCTGGCGCGACTGCGCGAGATGCGCGAGTTGGATGTCATGCTCTGGATTCTGACCCTGGCCGCGCCGCTGTACGCTGCTTTTCCGATCAAACTCTTCGGCGGCAACCCCGAATCGGTCAAAATCCTGCCCAACATGTTGCAGCCCGACGTGCTCAAGTCCGCTGCCATCTTCTTGGTCATGGTGGCGGCTTTCGGCGTCATTGGCCTGTTGTGGGATGGTCGGCGCTATGCCGCCGGGCTGGGGGTCTTCTATGGCGTCCTGATCGTCCTCTTCACTACCTTCTTCAACAACGGCAACGGCGTGGGCACCGGGCTGGTGGGGAGCATGGGCTACTGGTTGGCGCAGCAGGAAGTCAAGCGCGGCGGCCAGCCCTGGTACTACTACGGCCTGATCGTGCCGCTGTACGAATTCCTGCCCCTTCTCCTCTCCGGGCTGGGGGTGATCACCCTGGCCGGGCGCGGCCTGCGCCGGCGCTCGCTCGATCCCAGCAGCGATGACAGCCTGACATCCATCTCCGCCCCCTTGCCCATCCGCAGCCAGTGGCTCCTTTTCATCGCCTTCTGGTCGATCAGCGTGTGGGTCATCTTCACCTGGGCCGGCGAGAAGATGCCCTGGCTTTCGACCCACTTCACCACCCCCATGTGCATCCTGGGCGGCTGGTATCTGGCCGAGCGCCTGAAGGTGGTGGACTGGCGGGGTGTGCGCGAGCGGCAAGGGCTGTGGCTGTTGCTCGGCCTACCGCTGTGGATCGTCGCGCTGGTCAAGCTGCTCCAACTCCGCCCCTTCCGCGGCTCCGACCTGGATAGCCTCAGCGACACCATGGGCTTCATTGCCGCCCTGGCGCTAGTGATTGGCCTGGGCTGGGTGTTGGCGCGCAAGGTGCTGGCGGTCGGCTGGCGCTCGACCGGCCGCCTGGCCTTCCTCAGCCTGGTCGCTTTGCTGGCCCTTCTCTCCTGGCGGACGGCCTTCTACTACAACTACGTCTACTACGACTACCCCGTCGAACCGGGCGTGTATGCACATGGCTCGCCGGATGTGAAGATCATCGTCAGCCAGTTGCAGGACATCTCGCGTAAGACCGTGGGCGAAAACCAATTGGCCTTTGCCTACGACAACGAGTCCACCTGGCCGTTCGAGTGGTATTTCCGCGACTTCCCCAACAAGAAGTTCTTCGGCGCCGCCCCCTCGCGCGACTATCTCCAGGACGCCCCCGTGGTGCTGATCGGAACCGAGAACGAGGGCAAAGTCAAGCCCTACCTGGGCAACAACTACTATCGCATCCCCTACCGCCAGATCTGGTGGCCCAAAGAAACTTACAAGGACCTCACCTGGCAGCGGATTTGGGACGGTCTGCGCGACCCTCAGATCCGCAAGAACGTGCTGGATGTCATCCTCTACCGCCGCTACCAGCAACCCCTGGCCGACTGGGACCCCTCCGACCGCGTGCTGATGTTCGTGCGCAAGGACATCGCCAACCAGGTGTGGGACCTGGGCGCAGCCCCAGCCATCGAACAGGTTGAGGTGGTCGATCCGTTCGAAGGTAAATACCGCCTGGAATCGGCCACGCAGATCCTGGGCGGCGTCAGTGGCGAAGCGCCGGGCCAGCTCAAACAGCCGCGCGACGCCGCGGTGGGGCCGGAAGGGCGCATCTATGTGGCCGACACCGGCAATCATCGCATTCAGGTCTTCAACCCCGATGGCAGTTTCGCCTTCGGTTGGGGCAGCTTTGGCGAAGGCGACGGCCAGTTCAACGAGCCGTGGGGCATCGCCGCCTCGGCCGACCGCATCTACGTGGTCGATACCTGGAATCACCGTCTTCAGGTCTTCACCCCCGATGGCCAGTTCCTGAGCAAATGGGGTGCGTTCGTCTCCACCGACGGCCAGCTGGGGCAGCAGGGCGTGTTCTGGGGGCCGCGCGCGGTTGCCATCGATGGCAACGGCAACCTCCTCGTCACCGACACCGGCAACAAGCGCGTCCAGGTCTTCGACCCCGAAGGCAACCCAATCACACAGTTCGGCGGCGCCGGCCTCGAACCCAGCTATCTGGATGAGCCGGTGGGGGTGGCCGTGGGAGCGGATGGCAGCATCTACGTGGCCGACGCCTGGAACACCCGCATCCAGAAGTTCGGCGCCGACTACCAGTTCGTCAAGGAGTGGCCTGTGTCCGGCTGGACGGACCAGAACATCTTCACCAAGCCCTATATCGCCGTGGACAGCAAGGGCACGGTCTATGCCTCGGACCCGACCGGCTGGCGGGTGCTGGTATGGGATAGCGAGGGCGTCCCCATCGCCGCCCTGGGTCAGTATGGCGCCGCCGGCACCGATTTCGCCTGGCCGAACGGCGTCAGCATCGGCCCCGACGACGCCTTGTGGGTGACGGACGCCGACAACAACCGCGTCATGCGCTTCGAGCCGATACGATAACCGGCAAGAGCGGCAAGGGCTGGCGCTCTTGCCGCTCTTTCGCTACAATGTCCCCAGCCAAAAGGGAGGCGCCAGGAAAATGAACACCGTTTTTGCTGAGCAGGTCAAGCAGGATATCGTGTATACGCTGGATGAGCTTCCAGAGGACAGTCTTTTGTTCCTGAAAGACATCACCCATCTACTGCGAACTTACATGGATCAGGGCGTGCTAGACAACCGTCGTGTTGTCAAGTTAGGTGGATTATGGACGGGAATCAACTTCTCAGAAGACGAGATCGCTCAGGCTCGCCACGGGGTCTTGGAGTCACTTGGACGCGACTTCGATGCGTAGCTTCGTTGTTGACACCCATCCTCTGGTCTGGCATCTGACCGCGGATACGCGTTTGGGGCCGCAGGGCAGCGATCTCTTCCAGGCTACTGACCGTGGCGATGTCAGGCTCATCGTTCCCGGCATTGTTCTCATTGAGATCATCTACCTGGCAGAGAAACGCCGACTTCCTGCCAATCTGGTCTCGCAGGTGACGGCATTGTTGGAACCACCGACGATAAACTATCAGCTTGCTCCGTTGGATTTGCCAGTAATCAAGCGACTGGAGACTGTCGATCGTTCCTTCGTGCCAGATTTGCCTGATCGCATTGTCGTCGCAACGGCCCTTCGTTGGGATCTGCCCCTCATCAGTCGTGATGCCGCCTTTTCCAGGGTGGCAGAACTGAATCTGGTTTGGTAGATGATTCGCGAACCTGCTCGCTTACACGCATCTACCATCGTGCTGACTGGGATAACTACCCTCGCGGCTCTCGTCTTCGCCTTGTTGGGGGCCTGGCGCTTGCCCGACCCGACCACACGGCTGCAAGGGGCGATCCTCTTGGCGGCGGGCGTCGTCCTCGCCAACTACAGCTTCTGGCGTGTCGAAAAGGAGTGGCCCCGACCCGACCCCGCGCCGGCAATCGAACCGGGCGTAGGGGCGAGGTCACCTCGCCCCTACGTCCGCATCGCCGGCATCATCCTGCTCGCCCTCGGCCTGGGGCTGACCATCTGGGCTTTGTTGGACATCTGGGGCAAAGCCTTCGTCTGGAACCAGACCGGGCGCTGGCTGCTGGGGCTGATCCTGATGTTGGCCGGGTTGTACCTGGTGGGGCGGAGGACGGAGGACGGAGATCAGAGATCGGAGATTGGAGGGCAGAGGCTTGTCCTGAGCGGAGCCGAAGGATCGGAGGGCGGAGATCAAATCCCCAATAACCAATCCCCAATAACCCCTCCCTCCCTGCGTCCCTCCCTCTCTGCGTCCCTCCCTCCGGCTCCCCCACTCCCCTTCTACGGCCCCCTTCCCAGCGGCTACAAACTCCGCGCCCTCGGCCTCGACGAAGACCCGCCGGAGGTCAGGGATCAGAGATTGGAGATTGGCAGCCGGGGCGACGCCAATCCCCAATCCCCAATCTCCACTCTCCAATCCCCACTCCCCCGCTGGCTCGAAATCACCCTCGTCCTCGCCATCCTCCTGGCGGCCATCTTCTTCCGTCTCTACAAAATCCAATCGATGCCGCCCGGCATCTTCATCGACGAAACCAATACCGCCCTCGATGCCTTGCGCATCATGGAGGGGCGACCCGATAGCCTCTACGGCACCGGTTGGTTCGAGACCCCCAACGCTTTCGCTTATCTGCAACTGGCCGTCATCAAGCTGCTGGGGACCACCGTTGCTGCCATCAAGGTGCAGTCCATCCTCCCCGGCATCCTCACTGTCCTGGCCCTGTGGCTGCTGGCCCGCGAACTGTTCGGCCCCCTGCCAGCGATCTTCGCCGCCGCCTTCTTGGCCTTCAACCGCTGGCATTTCAACATGAGCCGTTGGGGCTGGAATGAAGTCTATCCGCCGCTGATCCAGGTGCTGTCGGTCTACTTCATCGTACGGGCGGCGCGGCGGCGCAGTTGGGGCGATTGGGCCATGGCCGGGTTTGTGTTGGGGCTGGGGATGTACACCTACCTCTCCATCCGGCTGGCTGTGCTGGCCATCGGCGCCTATCTGGTCTACCGCGCCCTCATCGAGCGCGGCTTTTTGCGCCGCAACTGGCAGGGGCTGGCCATCTTCGCCGCCATCTATGCCCTCACCTTCGCGCCCCTGGCCTTCACCTACTACAAAGACCCCTTCACCTTCCTCAACCGCAGCCAACAGGTCAGCATCCTGAACGACGTGCGCTCGGCAGGCGGCGACCTGGCTCCCTTGCAGGAGTCGGTCAAGCGCCATCTGCTCATGTTCCACGTGGCAGGCGACACCAACGGCCGCCACAACCTGCCTGGCGCGCCCATGCTCGACCCCATCACCGGCGCCTTCTTCGTCCTCGGCCTGGGCTGGGCGGTGTGGAAATGGCGGGATCACCGCCGCGTCCTCTCGTTGATCTGGATCGCCTTCACCCTCCTGGGCGGCATCCTTTCGCAACTGGCCGAGGCCCCGCAAGCCTACCGCACCCTGGCCGTGACCCCGGCCATCGCCCTCCTCTGCGCCGATGTCTACGACCTGGCATTGCGCGGGCTGTTTGCTCCCCTACGCCAACGTCGTGGTAGGGGCGAGGTAACCTCGCCCCTACCACAAACCTCGCCCCTACGATGGGCGATTGGCGGCGTCGCTGTTGCCGGGCTGCTGATCGTCGCCTGGCTGAACTACAGCTTCTACTTTGGGCGCCAGGCCAACGACCCCGGCGTCTACATCGCCTTCTCGCCGCTCGAGACCACCGTTGCCCGTGAAGTCCTGGCCAAGCGCGACGACCACCGCCTTTATCTCAGCCCCCGCCTCTACTACTTCGCCCCCCTCCGTTTTCTGGCCTACGAGCCGACCCAACCCTACGGCATCAAGATCGGCGCCTGGCAGCGTTCGCCCTTCCAACGCCTGGGCGGCGGCCTGGAACAGCCCAGCTATCGCCTGGCCGACCCTGCCTCTGACCTCCCCCTGCCCGACCTGGGCGGTGACAGCGCCTCCTTTCTCGTCGATCTGCACTTCGAGTACGTCCTCGACCACTTCCGCTACTTCTATCCCGGCACGACATCCGAGATCGTCCGTGACCGCAACGGTGGCCCGCTCTACCTTAGCATCAGCATCCCCGGCAATGAAATCACGGCCCTGCAAGCTCACAACCGCGCCGACCAGGCGGCTGAGATCAAAGGTATATACATCCCCGCCAGCGGCCAATACACCCTCGAGGCCCCCTCGCCGGCCCGCCTCCTGCTCGACGGTCAAGCCCTCGAACCCGGCCCTCATTTTCTGGGCAAGGGCCTGCACGCCATCGAGATCAGCGATCTCCCGGTCGATTTGCCCGCCGATGCCCCTATCCTGACCTGGCAAAGCCCCTCCGGCGCCGGCCCCATCCCCGATGCCGCCCTCTTCCGGCTGCCCCCCAGCGGCCAGGGGCTGCTGGGAACCTACTACAGCGGCAGCGACTGGTCTGGCCCGGCCCTGATGCAGCGCCTCGACCCCATGCTCGTGGCCTCGTGGCCCGACCCCGAACCCATCTTCGGCCCCTTCAGCACCTCCTGGACCGGCGAACTGCTCGTCCCTGCCGACGGCTACTATCCCTTCCATCTCGACGCCGACGACGGCGTGCGCCTGACGGTGGACGGCCAGATGGTGGGCGAGAGCCTGAACCCCGACACGGTCAATGCCATCGATGCCGGTCTGAACCTGGCCGCCGGGCTGCACCCCATCCGTATCGACTATTTCCAGCGCGGGGGCGGCAAGGCCCTGGAATTCTTCTGGCAGCCGCCGGGCCAGCCCTTCCAGCCGGTGGCGCCGCAGTATCTGCGGCCGGCTGCGCAGTAGAGAAGGTGGAGGTGCGACGCACTTTGGAAGTGCGTCGCACCTGTGAATCCATGCTACAATGCAGCCAGACTGACCCCACCAGAGATGAACATGAGCACAATCAGCATCGCCGATGCCAGTCGGCGCTTCTCGCAGGTAGTCAATCGGGCGGCCTACGGCAGTGAAGTCGTGGTCTTGACATCGCGGGGCCAAGCCAAGGCGGTCCTGCTGGGTATGAGTGCATTCCAGGCGCTCGTTGGGATGGGCGAATATGCCAATCGCCCGTTGTTGCCATTCGAGACGCTTCAAGATCAATTCAGCGCGGCCTTAGCTGAAGCTGGATACGATTCCCGCGAGAAGATCGTCGACTTAGTGCGCGATGTGAAGCGCGAAATGTCTGCCGAACACGAACAGGCAACAGGTGCATGAACCGCCTTCTCTACCTTCTCCTCGCCCTCCTCCTTGCCGCCATCGGCCAGCGCTGGCTCACGCATGGCGGCATCCCGCGCGACTCGCTCATCCTTTTCGTCATCGCCGGCGTCATCTTCGCCACGGTCTCGCAGCGCCCGCCCGCCTGGCCGCAGTTGCCGCCGCGCCGCAAATGGATGTATATCGGCATTGGGCTGGCCGGGGCGGCCCTGCTGCTGGTGGGGATAGCCAGCACACAGTTCTGGCAGGGGCAGTTCAGCGGCTGGGCTTTCTGGCTGTGGATCATCGCCATCGTCCTCTTCCTCATCGCCATCTTCCTCGACCTCCCCTCGCCCAACCCGGCCGGGGAACAGGAAGCCGGGCGGGCGTGGCGCGACGGCGACCCTTCGCTACACCCAGGGCAGGCCCTCGACCGCCGCTGGCTCATCGGCCTGCTGGCCCTGATCCTGATCGTGGCCATTGCCGTCCGCTTCTACGCCCTGGGAACCTACCCCAACGGCTGCCAGTCGGACGAGTGCAACAACGGGTTGGACGCACTCAAATGGCTGAGTGGACAGCCGTATCTGCCTTACGCCGAGACCAACGAGGGCCAGGCCACCCTCTTCACCTACTTCATCGCCCTTTTCATCAGACTGTTCGGCCAGAGCGTGACCACCATGCGCGCCGTCTCCGCCCTGGCCGGCTCGCTCACCGTCCTGGCCTTCTACTTCCTGGCCCGCGAACTCTACGGCCAGCGGCTGGCCCTGCTCACGGCCGCCCTGCTGGCCGCCGACCGCTGGCACCTCACCTTCAGCCGCATCGTCTACGAACTGATCCTGATGCCGCTGGTCTTGTCCTTGCAGATCCTGTTCCTGGTCAAGGCTCTGAAGACCGGGCGACGCCGCTGGTGGGGGTTGGCGGGGTTGATGCTGGCCCTGGGGATGAACACCTACACCGCCTATCGCCTTGTCCCCATCTTCACCGGTCTCTATTTCCTCTACTGGCTGATCGCCCATCGCCAGCGCATCCGCCGCGACCTGGAGGGGATGATCGTCTTTGCGGCGGGCGCGGTCGTGGGCGTGGCTCCGCTCGGCGTCTACATCATCCGCAACTGGAACGTCTTTCTCTCGCGCATCAACCACATCTCGGTCTTCCGCGATGTCGAGGCCGCCGGCTCGTATGCGCCGCTATGGTCGAACCTGTTCAAGACGCTGTACATGTTCAACTGGCAGGGCGATGTGGCGGCGCTGAACAACCTGCCCGCCGCCCCCTTGTTGCAGGCCATCGTCGCCGTGTTGTTCGTCCTCGGCATGGCTTTGGCCATCCGTTGGTTCTGGCGCGAGCAGCCCTTCCTCTACCTGGTTTGGTTCGGGGCCATTGCCAGCGTGGCCGTGCTCTCGGTCGCACACGAGGCCCCCACCGCCCGCCGGCCCATCGGCCTGGTCCCGGTCATCTACCTGCTCGTCGCCGCCGTCTTCCAGCAGATCTGGTGGGCCTGGGAGAAGGGATGGGGCGTCAAACGCTGGCGTCCGCTGGCCGTTGGGCTGGCCGGGCTTGTCATCTTCGTCATGGCGGCCAACCTCAACACCTATTTTCGGGTGCAGGCCGTCAGCCCGGAGGTGTGGGGCGCCTACAGCCCCAACGAATCGGCCGTGGGCGAGCACCTGGCCGAGATGCCGCCAGAAACGCGCATCTTCATGACCCCGCAATACACACATCATTCGGCGGTCAAATTCATCGGCGGCCCGCACGACATCACCATCCTCAACCTATCCGAGCACGTGCCCCTGCGCCAGGACCCCGGCGGCGACGTAGAGTACCTGCTCGAACCGGTGGATGAACGTCTGATCCCCCTCCTGCAGCAGCTCTATCCCAGCGGCAGCTACGAAACCCACACCGACAAATTCGGCCGGCCGCTGTTCCTCACCTATGACGTTTCTCGCGCTGCCCTCGACGCCGCCCGCGGCCTGCAAACCGCCTACGCCCCGCTGGGAGAACAAGCCGCCCCGCCCGCACCCGGCCCCCAGGTGCAGGCCATCGACTTCGACTTCGCCGCCACCCCCGCCCCCCTCCCGGCCCCCTTCCAGGTCGAATACCAGGGCGCCCTCCTCGTTCCCGGCTACGGCGACTACACCTTCGAGTTGCTGGACGACGGCGGCGAAGCAACGCTCTACCTGGATGAGGTCGAGGCGATCACGGTGCGCAACGGCAGCAAACAAATCCAGCGCACCCTCCCCGGTGGCTTCCAGGGCTTGCGCCTGGTCTATCGCGCCGACGCTCAACCCGGCAAGCTGCGGCTGAGCTGGGCGACGCCGGCCAACCCCACCCTCACCGCCATCGACCCGGCCTCGCTCTACACCCTGCCCGGCGCCTCGAACGGGCTAGTCGGCTACTACTACGCCAGCCCCGACTGGTCGGGCACGCCCAGCCTGATCCAGCGCGACCTCTTCATCCTGCCCAACAACTCCCTGCGCGAACCGTTCTCCATCCGTTGGGTGGGCAAGGTCGCCGCCCCCACCGCCGGAACCTACGTCTTCGGCGCCCGTTCGGACGATGGCTCGTTGGTCGCGGTCGATGGCCAGTTGGTGGTCGATAACAGCGGCTCGCACGGCTCCGAATACCGCGAGGGCGTGATCGACCTGAGTGAGGGCTTTCACGACATCGAAGTCAAATACAACGAGCTGGGCGGGTCGCGTGACATGCAACTCTGGTGGCAGCCCCCCGGCGGCGGCAAGACGATCATCCCCAGCGCCTATCTCTACCCGGCGGAAGACGAACTACCCGCCGGATTGGTGCTGCCCCCGCCGCCCACGCTGGAGACGCCGCTGGTGGCCGTCGAGCCGGAGACGGGCGCGATCATCGAGACCGCCCCACCGGCTGAACCCGCCCCCGAACAACCCGCCGCAGCCGCCCCGGCCGTAGCTTCACCGCTGGGCGATTTCCCCGCCGTGGAACCGGCCGTGCTGTGGACCTTCGGAACCTGCGGCACGACTGAGGATCAACTGCAAAAACCCATCGGCGTGACCGTCGACCGGGAGGGCAACGTCTATATCGCCGACATGGTCGGCAATCGCATCGTCAAAATCGGCCCCGACGGCCAGTTCCTGGCTGCCTGGGGCGAGAAAGGCGAGGGACCGGGCCGGTTCACCGAGGTCTTCGACCTGGAAGTAACGCCGCAGGGCGAGATCGCCGCCCTCGACGCCGTCAACCAAGTCATCTCGCTGTGGTCGCCAGAGGGCGAGTTCCTGCGTCAGTTCGGCGCCGAGCTGACGACCTACCGGCCGCGCGGGCTTGGCATCGCCGCCAACGGCGACTTCATCGTCGCTGACACGGGCGGCGCACGTATCCTGCAGGCCGACGCCAACGGCCAACTCATCCAACAATTCGGCGGCCCAGAGGACGAGCTTGGCCCCGGCCAGCCGACCGACGCCACCCTCAGCCCCGGCGGTTTGCTGTTCGTGGCCGAGCCGATCGCCGGCGCATTCTGGAAGGTGGACCCGTCCAGCGGCCGCCGCGAGCGTTTCCCCGGCCCACTGGCGAACACGATCGAGTCGCCGCACCTTGCCATTGCCCCGGACGGACGCATCTTGCTGACAGACCCCGAAGGCGGCCGCGTCCTGGCCCTGACGCCGGATGTGCGGCCGCTGGCGCAGTTTGGGACGCGCGGGGCCGCACCCGGCCAGTTCGGCCGCCCTGTTGGCGTCGCCTTCGGCCCGGATGACGTCATGCTCGTGACCGACCCGGATCTGTGCCGGGTGACGGCCTTGAGCACAACGGCCTTGAGTGGGACGCCGTAGATCAGATAGAAGTCATCCTGGCGGCCGTCGTCTCGGCGCTGACGAGAGGCGCCTGACGATAGAGGCCGAAGACCTGCCCGCCCACCGTCCTGACGAGACGATCGCGGCCGCCGGCTGCCCTGGCCCCCTGTTTGCGCCAGCGCAAAGACGGACGCGACAAGGCTGGTGTATACTGGCAGACACATGGAGACCGCGATGACGACCCCTGCTCTGACCGAATTGACCGTGGCCGAGCTGCTGGCGCGCTGGCCGCAGGCCATCCCTGTATTCCTGCGCCGCCAGATGGCCTGCGTAGGCTGCACCATGTCGCCCTTCGAGACCCTGGCCGACGTCACCGCCGTCTACGGCATCCCCCTGCCCGGCTTTGTGGGCGAATAATAGATCGGTAGGCCCCATGTCCTAACTCGATGCCATGGTCCACAAGATGAACACAGCCCGTCCCACGGAAATCGATGCACTTGTCGCTCGGTTCTTTTCCGCGTTTGACAACCGCGGCGGACGCGTTCCCGACTTCGATGGCCTGTGTGCTATGTTCTCTCCCGGCGCTGTGGTGGTTTCGCACAACGGCATCACGCCCACTGTTTCCTCACCTGAGCAATTTGCGGCCCCGCGCGTCGCATTGCTCACCAGCGGCAAACTCGTCGAGTTCCACGAGTGGGAGCAAAGCTCGGAAACTCTCTTCTTCGGAACTCTAGCTACGCGCCGGTCATTCTATTCGAAATCCGGTCTGCTCGCTGGTGCGACATACACCGGAACAGGGACGAAGTTCTTCCAGTTCGCGCTCTTTGCTGAGGGCTGGCGAATAGTCGCCCTCTCGTGGGTGGACCATGATGCCAATCCTGGCATTACGGAGGTGTTAGGCGGCGCTTCTCGAAGCCCCATCTTCGTCGCGCCTTAAACTGCGTGCAAGGCATAGCAAGCCACTTCACCCTGCAAGAGCAAATAAGGAGAATCATCGGTATGAAGAAGATATCGGTATTCAACCACGTAACCATTGACGGCCTCTTTGCTGGGCCTAATGGAGAGATCGATTGGTTCCAAGCCGTCCATGACGACGAGTGGAACAGGTATGCCCAGGAACACGCTGACCTGTCACATAACACACTGATGTTCGGTCACACTACCTACAGAATGATGAAAGGCTGGTGGCCCACGCCTGTTGCAAGGCAAATGGATCCACATATGGCTGAGGTAATGAACAATAGCCCCAAGATTGTGTTTTCAAGACGGCTCAAAAGTGCCAAAGATGAGCCGCATTGGAAGAACATCAGGGTCTTCCATCACATAGACCTGGACGAATTACAGGCCCTCAAGAGAAAGGAGAGCATCACCGTTCTAGGCAGCGGCACGATCGTCCAACAGATGGCAAATCTCGGGCTCATTGATGAATACTTGCTAGTTGTTGTGCCAATCATTCTCGGAAAGGGTAAGCCCCTGTTCAAAGGCGTTGACAAAGCAAATCTGAGACTCGTAGAGGAAAAGGCATTTGGGAATGGTATCGTATTGTTGCGCTACCAAGCGTAGTTTTGGAGAGCGCCCCCGCTTTGCAGCCACGAAGCCCAACTCGGTCCGATCTTCGGGCAAGCAACAAGCGCCCCCGATGTGCTCAACACGCCGGTTTCTCCCGTCCAAAAATGAGCCGCCCACGCGCATCGGGGGTGCACCTGGCCCTATCCCCCTGCTCTTTCCACCAGAGGCGGTCGAGGAGGAACCCTTCCTCCCAGACCGCCTCTGCCGCGTCGTAGGCACGCTTGACCCGGATCAGGCCGCCGGCCGACCGATGCGCACCCGCCATGCCTCCGGCCCCTGCTCCAGGTAGTCCCAGGTGAACTGGCCTGCTAGCTCGGCCTGGAACTGATAGAACAGCGGCCTGGGATTGTGGTCGTTGACCAGGACAAAACCCTCGCCCGGGGCCAGGGCCTCGAACTTCTCGAAGATGAGGGGGTGGCGGTGCATGGGGTGGATGGTGCGGATGTCCAGCGTCGGTTCGTTGCTCATGAGGTGCAGACTCCTTGAAGGGGTGAGGGGCAGAGAGGGTGATGGGGCTGCCGGCCCCGGATAGACCAGGGTGTGACAGGCGTGAGGGCATGATACAACACCTGCGGCCTCCCCTCTTTGATCTAGATCAAGCGCGCGGTTCCGCCACAAAAGACAGCACAGGATCCAATTCTCGCGCCTGCTTGCGCCAGATCAAAGACGGACGCCCGCGCCTGGTGTAGGATGGGGCTGTCGACCGAGATGAAAAGTCCAACGTCTGACTTCGCCAACACACCACGAGGATACCCATGACCACAATCGCACGTTTTCCCCATCTCACCCCCACCCAGAGCGTCGGCGCCTGGGTCACGGCCGATTACCGGCTGGCGGCCCTGTTCCAGCGTCATGGCATCGACTTCTGCTGCGGCGGCGACAAACCGCTGAGCCAGGCCTGCGCCGAGCAGGGCATCGGCCTGGAGACGCTGCTGGACGAGGCCCGGCAAGTGACGGCGACCGCGGACGGCAGCGAACAGTACGACCGCTGGACGCTGGACTTCCTGGCCGACTACATCATCAACCAGTTCCATGCCGCCAACCGCCAGACCATGCCCCAGATCGCCGATTACGCGGCCACGGTGGCCCAGGTGCACGGCGCCGCCCATCCCGAGACCATCGCCATCGCCAACCTCTGGCCGCGGGTGCAGGGAGAGATGGGCATGCACATGCAGCGGGAGGAGCTGCTGGTCTTCCCCTACATCAAGCGCCTGGCCCGCAGTCAGGAAGAGGGGACGGCGCCCAAGCCGCTCGCGTCCGGCTCGCTGCCGGAGTTGCTCGACACCCTGGAGGCGGAGCACGACGCCACCGGCGACGCCCTGGCCGAGATGGCCCGCCTCAGCGACGGCTACACCCCGCCCGCCGACGCCTGCCCCACCTTCCGCACCCTCTACGCCCTGCTGGGCCAATTCGACGCCGCCACCAAAAAGCACGTCCACCTGGAGAACAACATCCTCTTCCCCAAGGCCCTGCGCCTGGAAGAGGCCCTGGCCAATCCGGCCTGAGCCGCCACGCACCATCCACAAGGAGCCATTCCATGCAAGCTTTCCAAATCGATCAAGATTACCTCTTCCACGACCGCGACCCCTTTGCCCAGCCACTGTCCGTCGATAAGAGCGGGCGCATCCTGCGCTTCATGCTCAAGCCGGGCCAGTCGGTGGTGGAGCACACCGCGCCCCATTCGCCCGTCTACATCGTCGTGGTGGCGGGTACGGGTCTCTTTTCTGGCGCGGGCGGCGAGGCCCAATCCTGCGGCCCCGGCGCGCTGCTGGTGTTCGCGCCGGGCGAGCCGCACGCCATCCACGCCCAGGAGGAGGCTCTCGTCTTCCTCGCCTTCCTGCACGGTGCGCCGGGCGCGCAGTAGGCCGGCCATCAGCCTATGAACGAACCGGCCCTCGCCGCCGGCGCCTGGTGCTGGCACGATGCCTACTACGCCAGCCGCTGGTCGCTGCTGGATCAGCCGGCCGGCGCCGGCGGCGCCGGCCTGGCGGCCATCGAGTGTAACGACTTCATGCTGCCGCCGCCCCGCCTCAGCCGGGTGCGGCGGCCCTTGCTAGGCCTGCTGCCTGGCGCGCCGCCGGAGCTCTGGCGCTACAGCCGCGCCAGCCTGCACCAGCTCCAGGCCAACGCCCAGGCCCACAACATTCGCATCCTGGCCTGGGCCATCAACAGCGACTTTACCGTGCCCGGCTGCCACTGGCCCGCCCAGGCGCTCTACCTACGCCGGGGGCTGGCCGCGGCCCGGCTGCTGGACGCGCCCCGGCTGCGCGTCATCCTGGGCGGCAGCACCGAGACGCCCGCCAGCCGCGACGGGCTGATCGTCCGACGGCTGGCGGCCCTGGTGCGGGCCAGCCCGGCCGCCGTGACCCTGGAGAACCATTGGGGGGTCAGCGCCGACATCGAGCGCCACCTGGCGATCTTCGATGCCGCGGCCGCAGCCCTGCCGGATGGCCTGCGAGCGCGCTTCGGCTGCTGCTTCGACCCCGGCAACGTGCCCGCAGGCCCGGAACGCCCGCGCTGGTGGGGCGAGTTGGCCCGCCGCGCCAACCACTTTCATCTCAAGACCACCGCCTTCGACGCCGCTGGCGACGAGACCCACCTGCCCCACGCCGCCATCTTTGGCCTGCTGGCCGAGGCTGGCTACCGCGGCCCGGTCACCATCGAATACGCCGGGGAGGGCGATCCGATGGACGGGCTGCGGCAGAGCCTGCGCCTCTATCGGCGGCTGGCCGGTCGATAGCGCCGCCTCCTCCCTTCCGCTTGCCTACGGCTGGGATGAGCGCATCCAGCTAATCCGCCCATCCTAGCCATCCGCCGGGATCGCGACTGTCCGGGACTGTGAGAACGGCGGCAGTCGTCGTTTCATCATCCGGATGGCATTTTCATCTGTCTGGACAGCGCGTTGACTGACGAGGTCAAGGCGCGACTGGAAGATGGGCGGCAGGTGAAGGTGATCTGATTGGCCGTCAACGGCTGTTCGCCTACATCGTGCGCAAAGCCGCCGAGCTTGGCGCCTACATCTACGCCATCGATGGCTGGACCGAACACACCCACGTCGTCACGGCCATTCCTCCTCACGTCGCCGTTTCCCATTTGGTCAAAATGGCCAAGGGGGCTTCCTCGCATGACCTCAACCAACAAGGCTTACCTGTTCACTTCGCCTGGCAGCGCGGCTACGGTGTGTTGACACTAGGCCAACGCCAGCTAGCTGACGCCATCGCCTATGTGCAAAGACAAAAGCAGCACCATGCTCAGAACATAGCTCTGGCGTGGCTGGAACGCTATGAGGAAGTTGATGAGGGGCCGCCCGAGCTCATCGGCCACCATCCGCCGTCGGTTCCCACTCTGCGCGAGCCATCGGCCATCTACGAGAGCCGCGGCGATTTACCATTCTGACTGGCCGGCGTCGAGGAGCACAGCTTCAGCATCCCCCATTTCACCATGGAGAGGGAGACCGGCACCGGCAGTTTCGGGGTTGTTGACGCTGCGCACGCCGAACATCACCTGGTGGCCGGCCCTCGCCCACTTGCGGGCCAGGGTGCCGCCGATGATCTTGGCGCCAATGACTGCGATTTTCATAGCTGTCTCCTTGATGAAGTGGTGGCGGGGAGCGTCAGGCCGCACGTGCGCTTCCGAACACGTAGAACAGAGGCACGATGATGAAGATGGCCCAGGCCGCGGGCGGGAAGATGAAAGCCACCAGCGCGGCCAGGCCGTAGGCCACCGGGCCGATCAGCCCGCGCGCAGCCGCGCTGACCACCACGACCGGGGCCACGCCGGCGTGATACAACTGCCGGGCCTGCGCCTGCCGCCACATCAGATTGAAGGCAATGCCGGCCAGCATCAGCACGACGGCGAAGAGGGCCAGGCTGACCGGGTTGCCGGGGTATTCGCCGATCATCGCTGTGGGGAAGGGGATGAAGGAAAGGGCCAGCAGCAGCAGGGTGTTCAGCCACAGCAGCCGGGTGTCCACCCGCTCGACCAGGCGGAAGAAGCGGTGGTGGTTCACCCAGAAGACGGCGACGAAGAAGAAGCTCAGCTCGTTCGCCCGGCCGCCCGCGCGAGCCGGAGACGGACGAGCGTATCCTCGATGCGACCTACCGCTTGATGGCGCAGCACGGCTAGACGCGCATGTCTATGGACGCCATCGCTGCCGAGGCGGGTGTGACCAAGCCAACGATCTACCGGCGCTACGGCGCCAAGAGCGAGCTGGCGATGGCGGCGTTGATCTACAAGTGCGACCCGAGCCGGCCGCCAATCACCGGCGACACACGGGCCGATCTGGTGGCGGAGATGGAGCACTTCCGCCGCGGCATCTCGCGGCCCTACGGCATGTCGCTGCTGGGCACGGTGCTGGCCGAGGAGCACGAGACGCCGGAGCTGTTGGCCGCGTTCCGCGAATACCTGGTGGCGCCGCGGCGCCAGGCCCTGGCTGCCCTGCTCGAGGCTGGCCGCGCCCGCGGCGAGTTTCGCGCCGACGCCGACCTGGCGCTTGCGGCCAACCTGCTGGTGGGCGCCTATTACGCCCAGTATGTGGCTGGCGCGGCCTTTGCCGACGATTGGAGCGCGCGGGTGGTGGAGGGCGTGCTGGAGGGGTTGCGGGGCTGACGCCTTTCACACGCCCGCGGCTAAAGCCTTCTGGCAGCAGCGCCAGATCACCGTGGGGAGCCTGTTGGGTCTACTCTGTGTTTTGGCCAGCGACAGCGACGAAAATGAAGGGGCAAGGCTTATTTGCGCTCTGCGCCCGGCGCCCACCCGCACATGGCGGTCAGCAAGGACGCGCCCCTGGCGGAGTTTGAAGCGGCGGTATGCTCAAGGTGTAGCCGCCCATCTGCCAGCCTCTGCATCGGCGACAGAAGCGGATTGAGCCGCCAGCAGCGCCTCCAGTTGACCGATCAGCCCCGACCAGCCGCGGAAGTAGCAGGCTTCGCCGTCGGGCAGCGATTGCAGCTTGCCCCGCCACTCGGTCTGACCTGCGGCCACGGTTTCCTGCCACAGGCGCAGGGTGAAAAGGCGCGTCGGTCGGGTCGTCATCGTTGCCTCAGTCTCACGCATCTTGGGCCGGGGAGAAAGGTCCCGCGCCACGCCAGATCCGCTCATCCTAGCGGCGCGGTCAGCTCCACCTGGATGTTGTCCGGGTCGCGGAACGCCAGCACGGCGATGCCGAACGGCGCCAGCGGCTTGATCTCGCCGTGCGCCACGCCCTGCGCGTCGAACAGGCTGACCGCGGCCTCCAGGTCGGCCATACTCGCCACGCTCAGACTCAGGTGATCCAGGCCGATGCGGTTCTCGCTGAAGCTGTCGCCAGCGCTGGCCTGGGCCGGGTCGGGCGGCGGGTTGAGGGCCAGCAGCACGCTGCCGTTGTGCAGCAGCGCCTTCGGGCCGAAGTCGGTGAGGAAGTTGAAGCCGAGCAGCCCGGCGTAGAACTGCTGCGAGCGGCGGACGTCGCTGACGGTCAGCGCCACGTGGTGGACGGCTGCGGTTTGGATAGATGTGCTCATACGATTCTCCTTCATCTGTTTGCTGTCACACGTTCGCCGGATGAACTCACCCTGCGTCGTGAGCTGGACCCCGAAGACCGGCGCGGTTTCGGTCATGTCCACGAAAGACTCGAAGATGCCAAAGCCGCTCAGCCCATCGCCACGCCAAGCTGCTGCAGCAACGCCGGCATCTCGAAGTACACGCGGCCGCGCGTGATCTGGTCATTCTCCAGATCGTAAACCACGCACAGCGGGACGCGCACGTCCTTGCCCGTGGCCGGGATGCCGGCGAATTCGCCGATGTGCTTGCCGACAAAGTCGCCCTCGACCATCGCGTTGTGATCGCCGAAAAGGACGGTGCGTGTGGCAGCGGCGGCGTCGAAGGCAACGTGGTAGAAGTAGGTCAACATCCCCATGACACCGTCACGCCCGCGGTGTTCCTGCCCTGTCGCCATGATGGTGAAGACCACGTCCTCCGCCATCATGCTGACATCGCCATGTTCCGAGTTGAAATAGCGCATCATCGTAGCTTGTGTACTTTCGACTGACATCGTGACCTCCTGCGAATGGAATCATAGTGTGAGTGTTTCCGGTTTCAACAGCGCCTCCAAGCGCTCGATCAGCCCCGGCCAGCCGCGGAAGTAATAGGCTTCGCCGTCGGGCAGCGCTTGCAGCTTGCCGCGCCACTCGGTCTGACCTTCGGCGAGCGCTGCCTGCCACAGCGCAGCGCGAACAGGCGGTTTGTCCTGGGTGCTGCTGTCATCGTTCGACTCTCTCGGTTCGATGGCAACATGGTATCAGGATCAGCGTTTCATAGGCGTTTCATAGAGCGTTTGATGGAAGGGAATTTTCAGGAGAAGTTCATTTGCACGGTCAGATCGAGGGCCTGGCGGAGGAGGTCGTCGGCCGCCTCGATCTGACCGGCGGCCCAGGCCGCCACGGCCGCGACGAGCGGCGCCTCGATGTCCGGCGGCAGCGCCTGCTGGGCCGGATTGAGCAGCGACCGGGCGTGGGCGATCGCGTCGGCCAGCCGATCCTGCGCCAGGCTGACGCCGATCAGCGGCCAGAGCGCGTGCCAGCGGAACGGATAGGGCCGCGCGTATTGCTGCCAGGCGTCCAGCGCGGCCTGGCCCAACTGCTCGGCCTGGGCGGGATCGCCGCGGCGCCAGGCGAGCCAGGCCAGGTTGCCCCGACACGCACCGAGGTACTCAAGCATCCCGGCCGCCTCAGCCACGGCCAGCCCGCGGGCGGCGTACGCTTCGACTTCGGCGTCGCGCCCCTGGCGGCGGCGGACAGCGGCCAGGTAGGTCAGGCAGCGCACCTGCAGGGTGATGTCGCCGATCTGCTCGGCCAGGGTGAGCGCACCCTGAAGGTTGTCTTCAGCTTCGACGTGATCGCCGTGCCACAGCAGATAGAAGCCCAGTCCAAACTGGTAGGGCGCGCGCGCCTCAGGGCTGGCAGCGGGCGGGAGCGCGGCCAGCGCGGCCAGCGCGGCGCGGGCGGAGGCGACCGCCGCATCCGACGGCGCAAACCGGCCGCTCCGGCTCTGCTGCCGGCTCATGTTGCTGTAGAGCGCCGCCCGTTGGTGCGGCGTCCCATGCTGCTCGATCAAGGGCTGCACGCGCTCGATCTGCCGCGCCATGTCGGCCGGCCGGTTCCACCAGTACAACAGGATCAGGTGCTCGATCTGCACCTGGCACCACTCCTCCCACCAGGCCGCCTCGCCGGTTTCCTCCGGCGCACCGAGCAGCGCCTCGGCCGCGGCATACTGGGCGGCGACGCGCTCGTAATCGGCGCATTCGTTTTCCAGGGTCTTGCCGATCTTGCGGTACAGCCGCGCCTGGGTGATCCGATCGGGTTCTGGCGCGGCCGATTGCGCGACCGTGTACGCCTCACGCGCGGCGCCATGCTGCGCCAGCAGCTCGTCTAGGTCACCCAGCGCCTCGTGCAGGCGCACCGTCAGCTCGGACTGTGGCGCGTCCGCGGGCAGGGCAGCTAGCAGGCCGATGGCCCGCATCAGCGCGGCCCGCGCTTCATCGTGCGCGTAGATGCCCCGTGCGTGCGCGGCCGCCCGCTCATAGGCAGCGATCGCCAGCGCAGGCTTGCCAGCCGCCTCCCAGTGTCCGGCGATCACGCCTGCGACCTGTTCGAGGTCGGCGGTGTGGATCTGCGCCAACGCCCCCGCCACCCGGCCGTGCAGCCAGCGCCGCCGGGTCTGGCTCAGCCCGGCGTAGGCCGCCTCGCGCAGCTTGTCGTGGCTGAAATCGTAGGCGTCCGCGCCCTGTTCGCGGATGAGGCGTCGCCGCCAGCACTCATCCAGCGCCGCGACCAGGGCTTCCTCGCCCAGGTCGCTGGCGGCCGCCAGCACGCCGAAGGTGAACGCCCGGCCCACTACCGCGGCCAGATCGAGCACGCCGCGCGCCGCGGGCGAAAGCTG
>JAIBAP010000058.1 GCA_019695115.1 Caldilineales bacterium
GTTCGGCGGCTTCGCCAGAAGATTTAGTGAGACTTTATATGAGCATACAAGAACAAATCAAAGAGTATGTTAGCAACCAACCTGAACCAAAACGAAGCGACATGCAAGAGTTGCACCGCATCATTCTGGAAGTAATGCCAAAATGTAAATTATGGTTCTTGGATGGCAAGAACAGTGAAAACAAAACCGTTTCCAATCCCAATATAGGATATGGATTTCGTACCATAAAATATGCTGATGGGACAACCAAAGAGTTTTACCAAATTGGCTTGAGCGCAAACAAAACTGGAATCTCTGTCTACATCTTTGGTATCAAAGACAAGAAGTATTTAGCCGAGACATATGGAAAAAAACTCGGCAAGGCGAGTGTGAGCGGATATTGCATTAAGTTCAAAACGCTGAAAGATATAGACGTTGATATTCTTGAAGCGGCAATACGATATGGGGTTGGGACTCAAAAGGAAAAAGCGCAAAATTAATAGAAAAGAGCCTCAATGGTTGGTTACAGAAATTCTACAATCGGTTCTCAAAAACCAGTGAGTCTTAAGGCAAAGAGCCGCCGAACAAAGCGTGCAGTGGATGGTGGGGATTCTGCGGCTTCGACAAGCATTTTTCTGGCTTCGAGTTTTTTTCTGCTCCCAAAGCCAATCCCAGCCCACCCCACCACCACTAACGCAAGCCGTTAGGCGCTTCGTTCAACACCTAAAACGTAAAGAGAGAAAATAATTATGCAGTTGGATTATGGAAATTGGGTACGAAAAAAGATTCTGCTAATTCTAGGTTTATGCGCTTTAGTAACGGGCGCTCTAATCTTTATTCCTCTTGGCTCTGCTTATAAAGCAGTTACGACAGTTCTATTTGTAATTCTTTTCGTTAGTTTTCTATTTCCCCTTTATGTTTACGTTATGTTCTCCCAGAGTGGCGGAAAACTTCAAGAAAAAGTCTATAACATTGCCATTCATTATTTGGGAAAAGGTTTGAAAGGTAATTTCATTGACATTGGTTCTGGAAATGGAGTTTTGGCTGTAACTCTTGCTCAAAAATACGAAGCCATTGAAGTTACAGGCGTTGATTATTGGGGCACAGATTGGGAATACTCAAAAAGTGTTTGCGAGAAAAATGCTCAAATTGTCAAAGTAGAAAACCGTGTGCATTTTCAAAAAGGTGACGCAGCATTGCTTGATTTTGCTGATAATACATTCGATGGCGCAATAAGCAATCTAACCTTCCATGAAGTAAAATCTGTCCCTGACAAGAAGTTGGTAGTGCAAGAAGCGTTGCGTGTTGTGAAATCAGGCGGCAGTTTCTCGTTTATTGATTATTTTTTTGATGAAAAATATTATGGAACTGCGTTGGAGTTAGAAAAATTTCTAAAATGCTTGAATTTAGAACACTTTGAGCGTAAGCACTTGAAAGATGTGATTCCGCTACCGGCAATGTTGCAACATCCCAAAATACTGGGAAAGGTTGGAATCATCTTTGGAAAGAAATAGGTGCTTCAAACAAAAACGCACCTAACAAAGCGTTCTCAGAAACCATCCCCACTCCCACCCGCGCCAGCCGCAGAAAACCCGCTCTGCTCCCCCCATTTTTGGAGCCACGAAACCCCACTCATCCCACTTTTCGGGCAAGCTACAGGCGCCCCTGTGCGCCCAGCCCCCGGTTTCTCCCATCCAAAATGAGCCGTTTGCACTCATCGGGCTACACCCGCCTACACGCAGGTAACGCAAACCATTAGGCCAAATCGCGAATCGTGATTAGAATACAAGTAGTAGCAAACGTGTTGTCGACGAACTCGATTCAACGGAGATGAAATGCAGTTTGAGTGGGATCCGAAGAAAGCAGCCAGCAACCTACGGCGTCACAAGGTAACCTTCGACGAAGCAGCTACATCGCTAGAAGATGAGCTGTCGCTGACTGGTGATGACCCGGATCATTCGTTGGAAGAAGTGCGCTTGATCACCTTTGGCGTCTCCAGCGCGGGTTGCTTGCTGGTCGTTTCGCACACGGAAAGGGGCGAGCGTATCCGCATCATTATCGCTCGACTTGCTACCCGAGCAGAGAGAAACCTGTATGAGGAAGGCTAAAATGGTGAATGATGATCTGCGTCCCGAATATCGCCGTGAGGACTTCGGGCCGATGGTGCGTGGCAAGTACGCCGCACGCCTGAAAGAGTCCTCCAATATCGTCGTGCTTGACCCTGAGATTGCAGAGGCTTTCCCGAACGCTAAGGCAGTCAATGATGCTTTACGCGGCTTGCTCGAACTGGCGCGAGCGAGCGCATATCGGTCCGCGTCGTCTGTTTCGGCATCGGCACAGTCCACGCATCAGTAACCGGCGTGGACTACGTATCTAGGCTCGGGGTTGGGTCTAACAACCGCTTCCAGCCGGCTGCCCACCGTGCGTAGTCATGTTTTGCAGCCTCGCAGCCCATCTCGCCCCACTTTTCGGGCAAGCAGCCTCGCCCTTATGCACGCGGCACGCCGGTTTCTCCCGTCCCATAATGAGCCGCCCGCGCTCATCCGGGGTGCACCGGACGGCTGGGACTCTGCGCGTTTTGGGAGTTGGTTCTAAACTTTGGCAGTTTCCCGTTTCGTGAATTGGTTCTCCCCAGCCGCCGGTAACGCAGGCCGTTGGCCGGCTCGTAATAACAGCGTATGTTTTCAAGATTTGTGGCCAAACAACTCAGTGGGCCATCTATGGTGGTGGGGCAATGGCTGTTGGCGCCTCTGTGGAACCGCCGAAATATGGCTTTGAACAATGTGGCGCTAGAACGATTGGCGTTACAGGCAGATGACCAAGTGTTGGAAGTCGGCTTTGGAGGTGGTTATTTATTAGGGCAAATGCTCTCGTCAGTTTCTTCTGGTCTCGTGGCTGGGATTGATGCTTCTCGGGCGATGATAGTTTACTGCGAGAAACGCTATCAGCGTTTTCAACAGTCTGGCCGCTTGGAGTTGCACTATGCATCGGTGCAGGCTATTCCGTATGGATCTGCTTATTTTACGAAGGTATGCAGCGTGAACTCCATTTTTTATTGGCCTGATGTGGCGCAGGGGATTGGAGAATGTGGGCGGGTATTAGGAGAAGGTGGAGTGTTAGTGTTGTGTTTTACGAGTAAGGCAAGCTTAGGGCGCCGGGCTTTTGCGCGACATGGGCTCCATCTATATGATGGTGACGAAGTTGGGGAAATGATGAAGCGGGCAGGCTTGGGAGATATCACTATTGAAGCTAGAGCAGATCGTCATCGGACTTTTTGGAGTGTGGTAGGGAAGAAAGGTGGGAAAGGATAGAGGGCGCTGGTTGTGTGTGGCTATCAGCCGGCCAACAATCGCATGCAGCCGACCTGCGCTACGCGCTTCCGACCCCGGCTTGTTGTGGTTCACAGTTTGTTTGGCAATTCGGCGTGGTTTCGTTGGATGCCGCTTGGCGGCTGATGCGAGACGTCGGGCGGACGAGCACGACTGGTCCGGCCGGGCGACACACTTATCACCAATATGATCGAAGTTCACTATGTCGTAGTTCTGATAATCCGGCCCCGCAGCGGCAAGCACCAAGTGCTCATGGCTAAACGTTCGGCGGGGCAGTACATGGGCGACACATGGCAGCTCATCTCAGGTGGGTTGGAGCCACACGAGACTGCGTGGCAGGGTGCGCTCCGTGAGATGCGTGAGGAGACCGGGTTGGTGCCAGAGGAGTTTTACCGCCTTAGTACGCTCACGCACTTCTATCGACCGGACAATGATTCTTTGAATATCGCCCCCATGTTTTGCGCAATAGTCAATGAAGACGCCATTGTTACGATTAATGCCGAGCATTCGGCGTTCGAGTGGGTAGATGTCGATGAGGCAACCTCTCGGCTCATGTGGCCGAGCGATCGGCAAGCACTGGAGGAACTGCGCTCGCTAATCTTGGTTGGCGGTATCGCCAAGAAATATATGAGGATCGTGACCGATGGCGGAGCCGTCTAACGCCGACGTCAGCCGCCGGGCGCATTTCACGTACCAACCGCACAGCTCATCCCCTGTCGGCTGCACGTGTCAGATTGACCCCGTTCGCGAAGCAGGCGGGCGCGACTCAGCGTAGCCGCTGGGCGCCAATGGCCCTGACAGTCACCCACAAGAGGCTCTAGCATGGCCGACGTGCTCCTATTCCACCACGCACAAGGACTCACCCCTGGCGTGATCGCCTTTGCCGATCACCTGCGCCGGGCCGGGCACCGGGTGCACACGCCCGACCTGTTCGATGGCCGCACCTTCGACGACCTCGATCAGGGGATTCAATTCGTCAAGGAACTGGGCTTTGGCGAGGTGCTGGCCCGCGGCGAACGCGCCGCCGACGGTTTACCCGCCGGGCTGGTCTATGCGGGATTCTCCCTGGGCGTGCTCCCAGCCCAGAAGCTGGCCCAAACCCGCCCGGCCGCCGGCGGGGCGCTGCTGTTCTTTGCCTGCGTGCCAGTGTCCGAGTTCGGCGCCGCCTGGCCGAAGGGGGTTCCGGTGCAGATCCATGCCATGGCTGCCGACCCGTTCTTTGTCACCGAGGGCGACATCGACGCCGCGCGCGCCCTCGTCGCCCAGGCGGACGAAGCGGAATTGTTCCTCTACCCTGGCGACCAACACCTCTTCGCCGACAGTTCGCTGCCCTCCTACGATGCGCAGGCCTCCGCCCTCCTGGGGGAGCGAGTGCTACGCTTCCTCGCCGCACGATGACATCAAGGTGCGACGCACTTCGAAGTGCGTCGCACCTCTACCCCCTCGTCCCGCAAGTGCTTGCAGGCAAGCCGTGGTTCGTATACAATGATGGCCACCTGCACGAATGGCGCAGAGAACCGAACGTCGAAACCCCACATCGTTCTCGATGCCGCCCGTCACGGTAGCTTTACCAGGCGATGGGGCCAGACGAACAGCCGGCGACCTTCCTCTGACTGAGCCGCATGGCAACGGAGCCGGGAAGGTCATCATCCTTTCTTCTCGGAGGCAACCTATGAAACTCAGCGCACCCAAGCAGATTACATTCTGGATCGCCGTAGTCATCGCTGTTCTTGGCATCATTGCCAGTCTTGTGTCGATCCCGGTGCTGTCGGGATTTGCCCTCTGGCTGGTGGTGATCGGCTTCGTGCTGTTGGCCGCCGCCAACATGCTCGAAGGTCTGTAACGAGATCGCCGGGGGTGCAGGCCCTACCTGCCGGTCGGCTCCGCGACAGCGCCGGTTTGCACCCCCAAGACCCGCCGGCATCCCTGCAGCAGGAGGGTGTTGGGCGGCAAGGGCAGTGGTGGGCGGAGGAGGAGACATGATCAAGGTTTTTCAGGAGTGGGCCAAACGTGAATACAGCTTGCGACAGCGGCTCATCGCCCTGGGCTTCGAGGCCGTCCTGTTCGTGATCGTGCTCCCCTACTTGCTCGTCGTCTCGGCGGCGGCGGTCGATCACCGCCTGGGCCTGCCCCGGTTCACCATCGGCGCTGCCAACTGGCTTGTCGGTCTGGCGCTGATCGTGGGCGGCGGCTTCCTGGCCCTGTGGTCGATCCAGACGCAGCTGACGATCGGGCGCGGCACGCCGGCGCCGATGATGCCAACGCAAAAACTGATCGCAAAAGGCCCCTTTGCCAACTGCCGCAACCCCATGGCGCTTGGCACCGTGGTCGCTTTTGCCGGCATCTGTGTGTGGATCGGCTCCTTCGCGGCGCTGGCGGTGGTCCTGGCCTTCACCGCCCTCCTGCTGCTGTATGTGAAACTGATCGAAGAGCAAGAACTGGAGGCCCGTTTTGGGGCGGAGTACCAGGAATACAAACGGCGCACCCCCTTTCTGATCCCGCGACGCCGCCGGTGAACCCGCTTCCTGGCTGGTTGCCACCGCTGTCGCAAGTGGCGGTATTCCCGTGAACGGACTCATGAACTTTGTCCGGGAGCAGCTTTCGGCCTACATCGAGGTGATGGTCTTTGCCGCCACCCGGCTCCGGCTCCGGCACTGGAGCGAGGCGGCGGTGATCGGTCTCATCCTCATCGTCGCCCTGGGCGTGATCTTCCTCTGCGACCGCTGGATGAAGAACTACCGGCTCCGCTTCGCCGCCGGCGCCGTTCTGTCCTCCCTCGTCCTCAGTCTGGCCGTGGGCGTGATGGGGCTGCTCTTGAGCCTGCCACGCCTGTTCTCCACTGTGCGCGACACCTTTCCCGTGGTCTGCATCGGGTCGCCGGCCTTCATTCTGACCCTCGGCCTGCTCATCTCCTTCGGCAGCCGCCGGCGCCATCGGCGTCCCCTCTCCGGCCTCGCCATCTTGCTTGGGGCGTGGCTACTCTCCGCCTATATCTTTTTCGCCACTTTTATCGTCTTCTTTCGCTACCTCGTGGTCAGCTAACCTGAAGACCGCTCACTGAGCCGCCGTGGAGGGTGACAGACAGCCGGGCCGGTCGCTCTCGAGGCGATGGAGTTCGATCCGGCCATAGGTGCGGTCATCCCACCCCCTCTCCAGCGTCGTACACGCTGCCATCCAATCCCAGAACTGTTGGCGGAAGTCGGGGGGGAAGTCGAACGGGGCGCCGGCGAAGCTGTTGTTGGTCAGGATGAAGCCGGGGGCGTCGCCGTCCAGCGCCGGGGCGATCAACGCCGACAGGTCGGGCATCTGGCCGCTGCCGGCAAAACTCGCCCGTGCCTGAAGATAGATCGTGTTCAGGCCCAGGTAGGGGTGGTCGCGCAACGGCCACCACCAGCGATACTCGCCCACCACCGGCGCTTGCGGCGGCAGCGAGGCTGCGATCTGGCTGCCGAGGGCGCCGTAATTCGTCACCTCGCCCATCTGCTCCCAATCGGTGCGGTAGCCCTCGCGACCGTCCCATCCCACCAGACCCACAAAGGCGATCACCGCTGCCACGGCCCCGACCCGCACCACACCCAGCCCCGGCCCCTTGATCGCCCATCGCGCCAGCGCCGTCGCTGACATCGCCACCGCCAGACAAAGCCCCGGCCACAGCACCAGGGCGTAGAGCGGCGTCTTGGTCTGCTCCAACAGCGCCAGGAGGACGGCAAAGGTGAGCAGGCTGGCCGCCAGCAGGAGGTCGCCCAGGCGGCCGTGGCGCCACAGACGCAAGACCAGATAGCCCAGCACCGGCGCCAGCAGGCCCAGCAGCAGGGTGGGGCCGATGTACGCCTGATGGGGATTGCCCCAACGCTGCAAGCCCAGGCCCAGCGGCCGATAACGCTGCAACTCGGCGCCGAGATTCTGGCGCCAGAAGTCGAGGGACGCGAACGCCGCCCTGTCGCCGTAGCGCGCCATCTGCCTGCCATAGTCGGCCCAGTGCAGCCCGATCCAGACCAGATAGGGCAGGAGGAGCGCCAGGAAGCCGAGCAGCAGCCAGCCAATGCCAACCCCCTGCCATCCGCCCCGGCGCCGCTGCAACAGCCAGACGCCGAGGACGAGCGGAAAGACGAACAGGCCGATGAAGTGGGTGAGCGCCGCCGCCCCCGCGCAGAGGCCGACCACCAGCGCCCGCCAGCGGCCGGGCCGGGCCGCCAGTGCCGTGAATGCGGCCAGCGTCAACCACACCCAGGCAACAGCCGTCGCTTCGAAGCGAGCCGAGCGCGCCACCCCCAGCAGGGGCAGACCCGGATAGACCGCCACCAGGTCGGAGCGCCAGAGCAGGATGAGGAAGGTGGCGAGGAAGGCGGTGGGCAGATCGTACCAGCGCCAGCCCAACCACCCTACCGCCCACAGCAACAGAACGGTGAAGAAAACCGAAACCATGCGCGCCAGGGCGATATCCATCCCCGCCAGGCGAAAGACCAGCGCCTGCCAGAAGTGCTGAGCCGGAAGATCGATGAAGAAATGCCGGTCGGCGCCGTCGAAACCGGCATAGAGGTCGGAGCCGAGCACCCCCTGCCGCGCCAACTTGGCCGATACAGAGATGATCGTGTTCTCATCGGCGCTCACCGGCCGGAAGTTCCCCAGATCGGCGGCGGCGAAACCAGCAAAGGTGAGCGTGAGCGCCAGCATCCAGGCCAGCCAGAGCCAATGAACAAAGCTGAGGCGGGCGGCCGGCCTGGCTGTGGGGGCCGTGGCAGGAGGATGGGTGGGAAGTGCAGTCGTCACGCCAGATAACCTAGAGAGCGCAGTTGCCGTCGCAAGATGGCCTGTTCGGAGGAAGAGAGGCGAGCGCCGTTCGTTTCGTGCGCCGGCGGTGGCGGCAATGGCCGCGCGGCGGTTTCGGGCTGCGCCAGCGCCTGAGCCAGCACGCGGCCATCCATCTCGGCGGGGAGGGGAAGACCAAAACAGTGGAGGATGGTGGGCGCCAGATCGACGATGGCGGCGTTCTCGATCTCGACGCCCCGGCGGATGCCCGGCCCGGCCAGGATCACCAGCCCCTGGCGACGATGATCGCCCGAGTTGCCGTGCCGCTGTTCATCGACCAGACGGCCGCCCGAAACGAACAGCGGGTAGGCGGTCGCTCCGGGCTTGAAGACCACGTGCAGGTCGGGGCCGCCGCCAGCGCCCGCCACCACCTCGGCCACCAGCGGCTCGCCATCGTCGGGGTCGCGCAGATCCAGCAGGGCTGCGGCCACGGCCTGGCGCTGGCGGTCGAGATCTTCGGCTGCAACCAGGCCGGCCGGCTCGCGGCCGCGCAGGTTGATGAACACCTGTCCCATGTGTCCCAGCGCATAGGCGCGGGTGGCCGACCAGTCGACGTCGGCGAAATCGAGCAGCTTCTCTCGCCCCACCAGCCGGCCCAGCCGCCAGGCCGCCGGCCCCAGCATTCGGCTCCGGCAAAGGCGAATGCGGCGGCGGGCTTGCGGCTTGAGCGCCAGCAGCCCCTGATCGAGCAGCCAAAGGTTGAGGTTGACGAGGCGATGGACGGGGCCGAAGCCGTGGTCGCTGAGGACGATGACCACGGCCTCGGCCGGCAGCAGGCCGAGCAAGCGGCCGACACCCTCATCGACGGCGGCGAACAGGTCGCGCACGGCCGAGCCGAAACGAGCGCCCAGCCGGGCATCGTGCCAGGGGTGTGAGGGGTCGAGATGGCGCCAGAGCGCGTGTTGGGCGATGTCCGTGACCAGGAAGTGCACCATCAGGAAATCGGTGGGATGGTCGGCGGCCAGCCGCAGGGCATAGCGGAGTTGCACGGCCAGGATATCGTGCAGGTCGGCGATGAAGGCGGCTTCGTGGCCGGGCCGGTAGCCACGGCGCGGGGTCAGACGATAGGGGCCGAGTTGGCGCCGGTAGGCTTCCAGCAGGCCGGGGGGATGGGTGGTGGCGCCCTGGTCGGGGCTGAGCAGACCGGGGACGATGAAGCCGTCGATGGCTTCGGGCGGGTGGGTGACGGGGACATTGAGCACACCGGCGCTCACGCCTGCCTGCGAAAGCAGCCGCCACAGCGTCGGCCCAGCGATGGCGCCGGCGTCGATCAGGTCGAAGACGCCGGCGCGCCCGCGAAAGAAGTCGAAAACGCCATGCCCGGACGGGTGCTTTCCGGTCATGAAACTGGCCCAAGCCGGCGCCGTGACCGGCGGCAGGGTGGATTGCAGCCGTCCCCAGGCGCCCTCGGCCATCAGACGCCGCAAGTTCGGCAGGTGACCGGCCTCGGCCCACGGGCGCACCAGGTCGAGGGTGGCGCCATCCAACCCGACCACGAGCATCTGCGGTGGGTGGGCCGTGGGGCTGGCAGGCATGGGTGTCACCGGTAAACGATCAGAAACCGCTCGTCTCTGGGCGCTGATAGGCGATGAGGCGATGCAAGGCCCGCAATTCCAGCGGAAAACGATAGTATTGCCAATGATAGCGCCAGGCCGAGGCGGCGCGCAGCACCTTGCGCCAGTTGCCATGCAGTCTGGCGTCGGTGGAGGTGGGGTAATAGGCGTTGAGCACGCGCTCGAAATCTTGCAGCCGCTCGCGCAGCGGTTGTTTGACCCAGGGCATGGTGGCGCTGCGCCGCTGCGTGAAGTCGAGCCAGGCCGGGCTGACCCACTCTTCCAGGGTTTCGGGAAAGGCAAAGCCCTCGGCGCGGGCTTCGTCGTAGAGGTCGCCCGCCAGCGGCACCGGCGTGTAAAGATACATGATGATCTCGGCCCGCGGGTTGACCGCTTTGACCCGGCGGATGAAGGCGATGGTGTCATCCACGTCGCCTTCAGGGTCGGGCGGGTTGCCCATCACGAACGAGAATTCGGGCACGATGCCCCAGCGGGCCATGCGTCGGGCGATCTCCAGCGTTTTGTCGGGGTGCATGGTGCCGCCCTTGTGCATCCGCTTCAGCGTTTCCATCGACCCCGATTCCGCGCCCATGAAGACCATGCTCAGCCCACTGTCGGCCATGGCCTGCCAGGTCGAGTCTGAGAATTTGAGCAGGGTGTCGATGCGGGCCTCGCCCCACCAGCGCACGCCCAGGCCGTTGATCCGGGCGCTGAACTCGGCCACCCGGCGTTCGTCGACGAAGAAATTGTTGTCGTAGAACTCGACCGCGTTCACCCCCCACCGTTCGACATAAGTCCGCACCACCGTCGCCACCTGTGCGGCCGTCTGCGGCAGCCATTTGCCGTCGACCATGTTCACCACGGCGCAGAAATTGCAGAAGAACGGACAGCCGTAGGAGGAATGGTAGCCTAGCGTGCGCTCGCCCAGGAAGGTGCGGCGGATGTAGCGTTCCATCGGCAGGCGCTCGAAGTTGAACGGCGGCAGATCCTTGGGCCGGGGGAGCGGCGCCAGGGGATTGGAGACGGGGCGGCCGGCGGAGTCGCGGTAGGCCAGGCCGGGGATCGCCTGGAACAAGGACGGGTTGCCGGTTGCCGGTTGCGGGTGGGTTGCGTGCAGGGTGGCGAGGAGTTCCTTGAAGGCCAGTTCGCCGTGGCCGCGGACGACGAAGTCGACGAAGTCCGAGCGCAGGGCCACATCCCAATGCTGGGTGGGGAAGTAGCCGCCCCAGACGATGACGGCCTGGGGATGGCGGCGCTTGATCGCGCTCGCCAGCGGTACGGATTGCTGCAACTGCGGCCCCGGCATCACCGTGAACCCCACCACCACCGGCCCATCGTCTCCCTGCGCCCCGATCAACTCGTCCAGCCGGGCCAGCGGATCATCCTCCAGGTTGCCATCGACGATCTGGTAGTCGGTGCTCCCTTCCAGCACGGCGCCCAGGGCCAGCAGCGAGCAGGGCAGGATGGGTTTGCGGTTGGCAGAGGATTGGGGGTTGTAGAGGAGGAGCATGGGGGTGTGCCGTGTTCCGTGGTGCGTGGTGCGTTGGGCGCCGCGGAGGGGATTTGGGCTAGGTGGGGAGAGATGCCGCAAAGATGGTCATGATCTCGTTCCACCAGCGGCGCTCGGCCACGACCTCGAGGCCAAAGCCCTGCGCCGACAACAGGGCCAACAACTCGGCCCCGTCGCCGTCGGTCGAGAGCAAGATCCAGGCCCGGCCGCCCGGACGCAGGTGTGGGGCCAGGCCGGCGGCGAAGCGCTCGAACACCGTCTCGCCCCGCCAGGCATGGTCGAGGGCGGTTTGCGGGCGGCCGCGAAAGAAAGGCGGGTTGAAAACGACCAGGTCGAACTGCTCGCCGGCAACCGGGCCAAAGAGATCGCCCTCTCTGGCCTCGACCTGGGCCTCCACCCCGTTCAGCAGGGTGTTGAGGCGGGCGCAGCGCACGGCAGCCGGGTTGATGTCGGCGGCGATGACCCTGGCCCCGCCGCGGGCGGCAAAGACCGAGACAACGCCGGAGCCACAGCCCAAATCGAGCACCGAGAGGCCGGGCGCCGCCAACAGCGGATGCCCGGCGATGGTGCGGGCCAGCAACTCGCCCCCGCGGAAAAGGACGGGGTTGAAGACATCGGGCAGGACGACGAGGGGGACGCCGTCGATGGTCTCGATCACCAGGCGGCCATAGCGCCGGCCCAGCCACCGGTGCCGGAACACCAGCCAGGCGCGGGCCAGGGCGGCGCGGGGGCCGGTCAGCCGTCTGCGAGAAGTGATCTGCGGAGCGAGTGGGCGGTACTCTGCACCGCCCACTCGCGAACGGTTAGCCATGATTTGCGGAGCGAGCACGCCGACGTGCGAACGGGCGGCGTGAGGGGTGTTCCGGGTTCCGTGTTCCGTGTTCCGGGTTCCGTAAAACGTGAGGCGTGAAACGTGAATGATCCTGCGGAGTGAGCACGCCGACGTGCGAACGACCAGCCTATCTATTCGACATACGGGACTGGCGTCAGACGGGCGCGCACAGCGGATTCGAGCGCGGCCACCTCCGCCCGCACACGTTCGACGACTTCGGCCAACGGCACGAGCGCCGCCTCCGTGCCCGCGCGCAACTTCAGCTCGGCGCCGCCTTTCTGCAACGAGCGTCCGCCCACGGTCAGGCGCAGGGGCAGACCGATCAGATCGGCGTCGTTGAACTTCACCCCGGCGCTGATCTCGTCCCGGTCATCGTACAGCACCTCGACCCCGGCCCCCTGCAGGTCGCGGTAGATGACCCCGGCCGCGTCCTCGCCGCCCTTCAGCGCCACCAGGTGGACGTGATAGGGCGCAATCGAGATCGGCCAGACCAGCCCGGCTTCGTCGTGATGTTCTTCGGCCACACAGGCCAGCAGGCGGCCGCTGCCGATGCCATAGGAGCCCATGATCACCGGCTTGCGCTGGCCGTCTTTGTCCAGGTAGGTGCAGCCGAGCGAATCGCTGTAGAAGGCGCCGAGCTTGAAGATATTGCCCGTCTCCACCCCGCGCGACGTGTGTAGCGGGCTGCCGCAATTGGCGCAGGCATCGCCATCTGCCGCCGAGACGATGTCGGCGACGATGGCGGCGGTGAAGTCCCGGCCGTAGTTGGTGTGCAGATAGTGATAGCCGTCCTCGTTGGCTCCGGCCGCCAGGTTGGGCGAGGCCGGGATCAGGTCATCGACCACTACCAGCGTGCCGGGGGCGATGCCGATGGGCGAGCCATAGCCGGGTGAAGCGCCAATGGCTCGGATTTCCTCCTCGTGGGCCGGGCGCAGGGCCTTGGCCTTGAGGACATTGCTCAGCTTGGTTTCGTTCAGTTCCATATCCCCGCGCACCACGGCAAAGACGAAACGCTCCACATCCTTGCCATGATCGAGCAGCGTGGCCACCTGGAACACCGCCTTGGCGGTCTGGCTTTCGGGGATGTCGAGGAAGCGGGCCAGGTCGGCGATGGTCTTGGTGTCGGGGGTGGCCACCTCTTCCAGGGGTTTGGGGGCCTCGGCTGGCGGCTGGGGCTTGCGGAAGCGGGCGACCTGGCGGTTGGCCGTATAGCCGCAGTGGTCGCACAGCACCAGGGTGTCTTCGCCGATGGGCGAGAGATACATGAATTCGTGCGCCTGCGTCCCGCCCATCATGCCCACGTCCGACTTGACGGCAATGACATCCAGCCCACAGCGGCGGAAGATGTTGAAGTAGGCCTGATAGTGGGCGCGATACTGCCGGTCCAGCCCCTCCCAGTCGGCGTCGAGGCTGTAGGAATCTTTCATCGTGAACTCGCGCACACGGATCAGCCCCCCTCGCGACCGCACTTCGTCCCGCCATTTGGTTTGGATGTGGTAGACCAACATCGGCAACTGGCGATAGGATTGAACGTCCTTGCGCACCAGGTCGCCGATGACCTCTTCGTGCGTCATCGCCAACACCATGTCGCGACCGCCGGCGTCCTCGAAGCGCCCCAGTTCCGACCCGATCTTGTACCAGCGCCCGGTCTCTTTCCAGAGGTCGGCCGGGTGGACGACCGGCATGGTGATCTCCTGGCCGCCGATGGCGTTGATCTCCTCACGCATGATGTTCTCGATCTTGGTGAGGGAACGCCGGGCCAGGGGCATGGCGGTGAAGATGCCGGCGCCGAGCTGGCGCACAAAACCCGCCCGCAGCAGCAGCTTGTGGCTGGCGACTTCGGCTTCGGCGGGGGCCTCGCGCAGGGTGAGGCCGAAAAGATGACTCATTCGCATGGGGAAAGCCTCGGAGCAAAGGATTGAGAATAAAGTGCGATTGTACATCAGCGCCAGGCGATAGGAAAAACGGCTTTCCGCAACCGCAACGGTCGGCGATAGCCCGACAGCTTGCAGCCGGAGGGTTCCTGCGCTACAGTAACTCTTTCACCCCCTGCCTTGCCCGCCGACTATGCCCCCCCGCCTCTCCCCAGCCCAGGTTTTCTGCTATCTGCGCATGGGCCTTGTCACCGGTCTCATCGACAAAGCCGCCCTGATCGCCTGGGCCGACGCCGAGATCATGGCGGCGGCCCTGCCCGACGACCGCATCATCGACCTGGCGCTGTCGCAGAACCGTTCCTACAGCGCCATCCTCTGGCGGCTGCGCGATTACCAGGGGCCACCGATCTACGAACTGGCGTTGGAGGCGCTCCTGGCCCGCGCCGGGCGCTGTCTGGCCGCCGACCCCGGCCGGGCGACCGACATTGCCCTGGGGCTGCGTCTGCTGGATGAGGAAGAATATCTGCCACCGCTGATCCGCCGGCCGATCCAGGATCTGAAAGCCGCCATCGACGACTGGCGTCGCGGCCATCTCTCTCCCGCCGGCCTGCATGCTCACCTGGCCGCTTTTCTGGCCCCCTTCCGCGCCTACGAAGCGCTCCTCGACCATCTTCCCTGAACGGGAGGCACTCCCTTGCACAGCCGAAACGGACTCCTGACCGCCGCCGTCGCCTACATCCTCTGGGGCCTGTTTCCCATCTACTGGAAACTGCTGCAGGATGTCCCACCGCTCGAAATCCTGGGCCACCGCGTGGTCTGGTCGTTGGCGGTGGTGATCATCCTGCTGGCCGTGCGGCAAAACTGGACCTGGATGGGGCGGATGCTATCTCGCCCGGCCATCTTGCGCGCGGCGGCGCTGACGGCGCTGCTTTTGATCTCGAATTGGTTCATGTACATCTGGGCCAACAACAACGGGCACATCGTCGAAGCCAGCCTGGGCTATTTCATCACGCCCCTGGTCAGTGTCTTGCTGGGGCTGGTGGTGTTGCGCGAACGGCTGCGCCCCGGCCAGTGGCTGGCCATCGGCATCGCTGCCGCTGGCGTCGGTTATCTGCTCCTCAACTCCGGCGGCCTGCTGTGGATTTCGTTCGGGCTGGCGTTGACCTTCGGTTTCTATGGCCTGCTACGCAAGACCGCCCATCTCAGCTCGCTAGAAGGTCTGACGGTTGAGATGGGCGTCCTTTTCCTGCCGGCGCTGGCCTGGCTGGTCTATCTACAGTTCACCGGCGCGGGTTCGTTTGGCCGCAGTGACGCTCTGACCACCTTGTTGCTGGTTGGCTGCGGCCTAGTCACGGCTGTGCCGCTGTTGTTTTTTGCCCGGGGCGCCAAGCAAGTGCCGCTGAGCGCCCTGGGCGTCCTGCAATACGTGGCCCCCACGCTGCAATTCCTCTTGGGGGTGTTGGTCTACGGCGAAGCCTTCACCACCGCCCGGCTGATCGGGTTCAGCATCATCTGGACGGCGCTGATCCTCTACACCGGCGAAGGCATCTGGCAGAGCCGGCGCCGGCAGCCTCAGTCTGGGCGCGGGTAGGTGGGCGTGGCAGGGCCGACGTGTTGCCTGAACAGGGCCAGGATCTCGCCGGGTTCGGCATGCCGGCCCAGCGCCTTCTTGGAGAAGATCAGCTCGCCATCGACCCGGAAATCGAAGACCCCGCCGGCGCCGGTGACGAAGGTGAAGGATTCGATCACGTGTTGGTAATCACCCAGAACATCTGCCGCCGCACGGACGGCTCGGTCGAGGTGGTTTCAAGGTACGCAGTATTCGAGGCTGAGGCGGTGTTTTTTGTTCATGATGACCTGTGGGAGAGGGTGTGAATGATCTGGTGGGGTGAAACGGGTTCCGTAAAACGTGAGGCGTGAGGCGTGAATGATCTAGCGGAGTGAGCACGCCCACGTGCGAACGGGCGGCGTGAGGCGTGAAACGTGAGGTGTGAAACGTGAGAATCGCCGACATCCCTCACGCACCACGGAACACGCACTACGCACCACGGAACACGCACCACGCACCACGCACCACGCAACCCGGAACATGCGTCATCCCGCGCGGCGCAGGAGCAGGAGGTAGTGGTCACCCAGGCCGCGGCTGAGGCGGGCGGTGCGGGTTTCGAGGCGGGCGAGCCGGGTGAAAAGGCCGGGGAAGCGATCGACCAGGTGGCTCAGATAGCTGGGCGGGAGCCAGAGGCCCAGGCTTTGCACCTGCTCGACCCGGAACCAGGGGGCGAAGTCGCGGCGCATTCGTCCGGCGCCTGGATAATGGATGGGAAGGCGAACGTCGCCGATGACGGCCTCGGCCGGGCCATGCAGCCGCCTGAAGGCAGTGCGCAGGTCGGCGTGAGCCAGGTGCCAGGCCATCTCCCAGGGACAAAACGGCCCCATGGGCGCCAGCACCACCCACCCGCCCGGCCTGACCAACTCCGCCAGCGCCTGGGCCAACGGTCGCCAGTCGCCGAGGACGTTCAGGCCGCCGAAATTGGAGAGCACGCCATCGAAGGGCAGGCCAGCGACGGTGTTTTCCGGTTGCCAGCGACGCTGGCCGAGCGTGGAAAGGTCGAGGAATTGGAAAACGATCTGCTGGTCGACGCCTGCCGCCTGGGCCTTGCCTCTGGCGACTGCCAGCATCGCCGCTGATCCGTCCGTCGCCGTCAGCCAAAGCCCCTGCCGAGCCAGCCAGACGGCATCCTCGCCGGTGCCGCAGGCCAGTTCCAGCACGTGCTGGCCGGGTCGCAGGCAGGTGGACAAAACGTCCCACACTCGCTGGCGCAGCCAACGGCCCAGCGTCGTGTTGGTGAAATCAACATCGTAGGCCGGGGCGAGGGCATCGAAGGCGCCGGGCGTGGTCACGCCCCTACCAGCCCTCAGCCGCGCGCTCGGCAGGCTGCCAACCCCGGCCGGCGGCCTGGCCGCCCTCGCGTTCGCCGGCGGTCAGGCGCATGCCCAGCCGCCCGCGACGAGCGTTGACCCACATCCGGGCCATGCGCCCCCACTGCCGTTCGCCCGCCCGTCGCTCCTTGTGCAGATTGACCTCGTTCACCATCCAGCGCGTGGCGTGGTCGTAGAAACGCCGCGAGTGGCGGCCGGCCACACTCAGGTCGCGATCGGTGCGCTCGGCCCAGGCGCGGTCGGCGATGACACGGTCGGCGACCGCCTCATAGTACTTCGTACCGCGGATGGGATAGGCGACGGTGGTGAGGAAGACATCGGGGTTGGCTTGTTGCAGATGGGCCACGGTCGCCTTCAGGTCAGCCAGCTCCTCGCCCTCGTAGCCGAGCATGATGAACATGCCCACCTGGATGCCCGCCGCCTGCAACATCCTGGTTTTGGCCTGCACATCCTCGACGTTGGCTTTGCGTTTCATGGCGTCGAGGATGCGCTGCGAACCACTTTCGGCGCCGATCCACAGCCTCCGGCACCCCATCTCGGCCAGGGTTGCAACCACGGCCGGGTTGAGACGGTCGGCGCGGCTGATGCACTCGAAGGGGATGTGCAGGCCCCGGCGCTTGAGTTCGGCGGCGTAGCTCTGCGTCCAGCGCGGCTGGATGGTGAAGACATCGTCGGCGTACCAGAGTTGGTCAGGGCGATAGCGTTCGCGTAGATAGGCGACCTCGTTGACCACATCTTCGACGCTGCGCCGGCGGTGCGTCTCGCCGAAGACTGTGTGGCTGCACCAGGTGCAGGTGTAGGGGCAGCCGCGGGCGGTGATCAGCGAGAGCGAGCGCAGGCCATGATGGGCGCGCCAGGTTTCCAGGTAGCGTTCGAGGTCGATGGCCTCGCGCGCCGGCCAGGGCTGGGCCGAGAGGTCGGGGATCTGAGCGCGGGCGGCGGTGCGTATCACCCGGCCGTCGCCATCGCCAAAGGCAATGCCGGCGATGGTCTCGAGCCGGGTCAGCCCATGCCGGGCCAGATGCGGCAACAGCTCGGCCAGGGTCAGTTCGCCTTCGCCGATGACGATGATATCGGCGCCATCGTGCAGATAGTCGGCGGCGTAGTGCGGCGGCTCTGGCCCACCCAAGACGACGATCGCCCCGGCCTCCTTGCAGCGTCCGATCATGCGCAGGACGTTCTGCTTGGTCATCAAGTTGGTGTAGATGCCCACCACCGGCGGCCGCTCCCGCTCGATGGTCTGGCTGAACTCCTGCCAGCGGCTGAAGGTGGAATCGAAGACCTCGGCCGCAAAGCCGCCTGCCCGCAGGTGCGAAGCCACATACAGCAGGCCCAGGGGCGGGTAGGGCTTCATCACCTGCAGTTCGTGCGGGTCTTCGTAGAGGAAGTAGCCGTGGGTCAGGAGGATGTCCATGACGGGCGGAGGGCGGAGGGCGGAGATCAGAGGGCGGAGATTGGAGATTGGAGATTGGGGATTGGGGATTAGCCCTGGGCCTGGACTTTGGTGGGGAGGATTTTGTAGGTGACGCGGGCCTCGCCGGGGCGACGCCAGGGGTAGATTTCCTGGCCGGTGTATTTGTAGCAGAGGCGGTCGATCATGGTTTCGGCGCCTTCTTCGCTGATATCGACCACCTGGCCCCTGATCTGCAGATAGCGATAGGGGTTGGTGGGGTCGCTGATGGCCAGGGCGACGTTGGGGTTGCGGCGCAGGTTGCGGTCTTTGACGCGGCCGACGGCGCTGTTGATGATGATGTGCTCGCCGTCGAAGTCGAACCACACCGGCGTGACCTGCGGCCCGCCGTCGGCCATGATCGTGGAGAGGTGGGCGAAGGATTTGGTCTCGAAGTTGACGAGATCGCGATAGCTTTCGGGGATGGGGGACATGGGGTGTGCTCCTGATCGGTTGGGGTGAGGATGAGAAATGCTGCCCTCTGACGGCCTGGCCTGCCGGTCTCTTACACAAGAGGTGCGACGCACTTCCAAAGTGCGTCGCACCTGCTCCCCTCCTCCCTCCCTCCTGCCTATTCTCCCTCTTGCGGCGTGGGCGTGGCGGCGGCCAGCGACGACATGCCCGCCGGCAGTGGCGCCAGGGCGCGATGCGGGAGCCGGGCCAGGCGGTCGAGTTCTCTGCGAGCCAGGGGCAGGGTGGCGGTGTGGTAGAGCATCGCCCCGATCTGGCGCAGGCTGGGCGGCGGGGCGCCATCACGACGCCAAAGGCCGCGCCAGGTTTTGGCCGCCCGGTACTCTTTGTGCAGGACGGTGTGGAGATGGCGATAGAAGGCGGTGGCGAAGGGGCCGTCGTAGAGCATGGCCAGGTCTTCGGAATCCTGCCAGTTTTGCTTGGCCCCCAGCTGATCCTTGACCCGTGCGAAGAACTTCGTCCCCGGCAGCGGATAAGAGACCGACATGCCGATGTCATCCGGGCGACAGTCGCGCACCATTTGCAGGGTCCTCTCGATATCTGAGCGCGTTTCGCCGGGGTAGCCGAATTGCAGAAAGAAGCCGATCTTGATCCCGTGTTTGTGAAGTAAGGCCGCAGCGGCGTAGATTTGTTCGACCTTGGTGCCCTTTTCCATCGCATCCAGGACCTTCTGCGAACCGGATTCGGCCCCCACCCACACGATCCGGCAACCGGCGCGCTTCATGGCTTCGACCTCGCCCGGTCGCAACAGCAAGTCCACCCGGCTCAGGCACTTGAACGGCGTCACCGCGCCCCCTTGCTCCACCAGATCGGCGAAACGCGACCACCAGCCCGGTTTCAGGCCCACGATGTCGTCGGCGAACCAGATGTGGTCGGGATGCCAGCTTGTCTGCAGCCACTTCATCTCGGCGGCCACGTTTTCGGGGCTGCGGGCGTTGTAGCGCTGGCCCCAGATCGGCTTGGCGCACCAGTTGCAATGGTAGGGGCAGCCGCGCGTGGTCACCATGTTCATCGAGTAGTAGCCATGCCGCCGCCGCCAGATGCCCCGGTAACGCTCGACCTCGATCAGATCCCAGGCCGGGAAGGGCAGGACATCGACGGCGGCGATGTCGGGGCGGCGGCGATTGACAACGACCCCTTGGCCCGCGCCTTCACCGCCCCAGGCCAGGCCCAGGATGTCGCCAAGGGCCGTTTGGCCGCGCCCGCTCAGGCGATCCAGCAGCTCGACCAGCGTCATCTCACCCTCGCCCACCAGCACGAAATCGGCGCCGTGGGCCATGTATTCGGCGATGTGATCGGTGGCATCCGAGCCGCAAACAATGACCGTGCAGCCGCAAGCTCTGGCCATCCGGCTCATCTCGAAGGCAGCCTGGCGCATCCGCAGCAGGCACATCTTGGAGAGATAGTTGAAATTGTCTTCGTAGATGACGGCGAAGCGCGGCTGTTCTCGATTCAGCGCCTGTTCCCATTCCTGCTCCGACTCAGCCAGCATGGCGTCGAAGAGGGCGACATCGTAGCCGCGCGAGCGCAAGAAACTGGCGGCGTACATCGTCCCCAACGGGGGATAGGGCTGCATCGCCTCCCACAGTTTGGGGTCGAAACGCAGATAGTAGGATTGGCCGAACAGGACTTCGCTCATCCGGCGGCCTCGTCGAGGGCATGAAGGCGCTCGGAAAATGCCGCCAGGATGCGCTGGCTATGGCCCTCGAAATGGCCCTTGCACCAGTCGGGGGCGAAGGCAGCCTCGGTTTGATTGGGATAGCGTTTCTGGAACTTCTGGACTTTGCGCTGCATCTCCCACCGATCCAGCCGGGCGCCCAGGCCGGTGCGCAACACGGCCTCGGCCATCCCCCGGGCCGGGCGCAGCAGTTTCGGCGCCCGTTCGCCTGGCTCGACCCTGGCCGTCTGCGGCGGTGGGCCATCGGCGTTGGGCAGGAAATCGGCGCTCCAGGCGTTGATCCGGCGCAACCGCCGGTATACATCCTCGCCGTGCAGCGGCACCATCTGCGCCAGTTCCCGCGCCACGAACAGATTGTGTTCGTGGATGACCAGGGCGCGTTCGGAAAGGAAGTAGTTGGGGCAGACCGGGTCCCCGCGGCGGGCCGCCCAACGAACGACGGCGATGACCAGCGCCCGGCACACCCACAAGCGGTCGGGGGCGGTGATCACAAAGTAGTCCAGGTCGCTGTTGTCGTCGGCATTGTCCATGGCCAACGAGCCGGTGAGCGCCACCATGCGCACGAAGGGCAGCGCCGCCAGCAGGCGGCCGTAGCTCTGCGCCCGCGCCCACAGCCGTCGCGCCCGTTCGGCGCGGCGGCGGCGGATGTCGACGATGTGTTCGCGTCCGGGCAGGCTGGCAAAGCCCTCGCGGCAGCCCAGACGCCCCGATGTAGCCAGGCCATTGCTGATCGCCTGTTGGACGCGCGGCAACGAGGCCGGCACCTCCAGATAGCGATGGACTTCGGCTGCGGTGAGCGGATAGTCGAAGACATCGGCATAGGCGATGGTATGGAGGATGGCCGTCTCAAGGTCGGGCAAGGCGACGAGGCTATCGCGGCGGGCGCTTTCGCCGGCGGTTGTCGAGCCAGTAGTCATAGCAGCGGCGTTGGGGGTCTGCAAACCGTTTACGAGTCACAACCATGTCCACACTGACAGCCGCACCCCGCGCCAGGCGAGGCGGGCGGCGCAAGTATAGCAGAGCTTGCAGCCAGCGCCAACCGCGACGCCCCCCAGACCGGTTGCGGCTATCGTTAGCCGGCGAAGACGTACCAGACCAGGTAAACCGCAATTCCCAGCAGGATGGTGGTCATGTAGAGGCCATACGCCGCCCGCATCCACGGCTTGTAGTGCTGAAAGCGCAGGGCCGTGGGAACCAGCCTGTTGCCGCGCAGCACCACGAAATTACCGACGACAAAGGCGAACACCCCTGTGAGAGCGTGAACGGTGGTGATCAGATAGAAGCTCTCACCCAGGCGGGCAGGGATGCTGGGAGCGACGAACTTGCTATAGGGTGTGACCATGATCCACAGCGCCAACAGCGTCGTCAGCACCCCGCCGCTGGTCTGCAGCCAACGGTGGCGGCCAAACAGCCGCCCGGCCTGTGCAGCTTCCGGGCTTCCTTTGGCGTAGCGCCGCTCGATGGCCTGCGCCTTCTTGGCCACATAGGCGCCGTAACTGAAGATGACCCCCGCCACGACCATCAACGTCAGGGTCATGTCGGCGGCGAAGTTGGCGGTGGTGCCCAGAAAACCGGGCATGCGCGCAAAGTCAGGCATAAGCGTCTCCGCAAGCAAGAGTCTCGACAGATGGAAGAAAACGAGCGACCGCCGTTCGAGGCCACTGCGGGCGAGAAACGACGGTCGCGTTCAGGAAGGGCAGAGAAAAATCGGAGCTATCGCTGGCGACGGCGGCGGGCATAGCCGGCCAGTCCGGCCAGCCCCGCGCCCAGGAGTAGGATGGTGGTAGGCTCCGGGATCTCGTTGGGCGCAGCCGGGGCCACGCCGCTATACTTGACCACAGCACCAGAGCCGGGCGCGCCGACGCCGTCGATGGTGATGAAGGCGTCGCCGGCGCTGTTGAAGGCTACCGAGGTCGGGAAGCTGAGGTTGCTGACCACGGTTTCGGAGGTGAAGCCCGGCTTGATGCGCACGAGCGCGCCGCTGTTGGGCGCCGGCCCCTGTTGGCCGAAGACGGCGAACTGGATGGCGTAGAGGTTGCCATCGGGGCCGCGGCGCAAGTCGGTCAACGAGGTCAGGCCTTCGGCATAGTCGGAGACGGCGCCGTTGACGGCCACCTGGACGACCTTGGTGGTGGCGGGTGTGAAGGGGAAGCCGCGCAGCAGGGAAACGTAGAAGCTGCCGTCGCTATTGGCCACGACGCCGGTGGGCACTGCTTCGGACACGGGCGGGCCAACGCCAGAGTTGTTGGGGAAGGGTGCGAACACGGCCACCAGACTGACCTGACCGCTGGTAGGGTTCACCCGCAGCAGGTCGTTGCCGCCGGCGTCGGTCACATAGAGATTGCCATCCGAGCCGGCCGTGAGGCCATAGGGATGGGTGTCCTTCTCGCCGCCGGCCGGATTCTGGCTACTCTCCAGATCCCAGCCATTGGCCACCTCGGTCGCCATCCCCCCCGCCACACGCACGATGGCGGCCATGTTGGTCAGGCGGGCGCTGTCGAAGGCTTCATTCCAGATGCCGTTCGTGGCAAAGACCTGGCCGTTGAGGACGGTGATCCTGGCGGCGCCAGTGTTGTCTTGGGCGGAGGGCCAGGCGATGGTGGGCAGGGTGGCCTGCACCGACTGCGTTCCATCCGCGGCCACGCGCACGATGCGGGCGTTGCTGCCCAGGGCGACCGGGTTTCCACCCACGATGGGCTGGGTCGCTCCGCCCGGAATGCCGCCATCCGCCACCCACACACTGCCATCTGCGGCCACGAAAACGCCTTGCGGCCCGTTGAAGCCGGTGGCGACCGTGGTCGGTCCTCCTACCGCATAGGCGCTGCCAACTACCACCAACCCCATCAACAGCAGCCCCATCACCAGAAACAGCGTGAGTTTTCGTTCGAGGCTCATGATCGTTTCCTCCTTGAGAGAACAGGTTGTCTGTAGCCGCACGTCATCGGCGGCACTTGCAGTCGAAAGCGATTCGGGGCCGGTTAGCCCCCCGGAACATGCATCCGGCATCCTCCTGAGCGAAACGGACAAACTGGCGGCCTTGGGGCCGACGGCGAACAGGCTTTATTCAGCCAGGCTAAGGAAACCCTTATAGCACACTCCCCGAACATGTACAAATTCGCCGCAATCCTGGCCTTGTCGAACGTAGCGTGCTATACTAAACGCAAGCGACTTCAAGAACGTGAGTTCCGCTCCTGGCGTGACCACGGCTGCTAGAAGAAGGGACTGCCAGGGCCAGGCGCTCACCGGTCAGCAACCAGAGGAGAAGGTCAAATGAAGCATCTGCATCTGTTCTATCGGCTTTTGGCGCTGGCATTGTCGGCGCTGGTGGTGCTCGTGGCCGCCAGCCTTGCCGAGGCCGCGCCGCCGGCGCCTGCGGCCGGCGTCGCCGAATCCAGTTTTTGGCTGGCCTACTACGCCGGGCCACGCGGCAGCCACGATATCTTCCTGGTCAGCGCCGATGGCCGCAGCAAGCGGCAACTGACCGGCCCCAACCGCTTCGACGAGGCCGAGCCTGCCTGGCGACCCGACGGCCGGGCCGTGGCCTACGAGTCGAACGAGCTTGACGACTACGACATCTGGTTGGCGGCCGAGGGCGCCGCGCCCATCATGCTGATCGGCACCAGTGAAGATGAACTGGAGCCGGATTGGGCGCCGGATGGGCGGGCGATTGTCTTCGTGCAGGGGCCGTTCGTCGACACTATGGGCGTTCTGACCATTGCCGAAGAAGAAGTGGCCGAGCTGCTGCCGCTGGCTGAAGGCGCACTGTACGGGCGCTCGCCGGCGTGGTCGCCGGATGGCAGCCAGATCGCTTACATGGCCCTGCAGGACGGCCACTGGCAGATCTTCGTCTACGATTTTCGTTTCGACGCCGCCGAACAGGCGTCGTTCTGCAGCCAACATTGCCGCTATCCCAGCTGGTCGCCCGACGGTCGTTTTCTCTTCTATCATGCCGCCAACGGGGGGTTGCAGCCCCTCACCATCTGGCGGACGCCGGCCGATTCGGTGGGGAGCGGCGTGGATGCGCGGGTGGAGGTGCTCAAAGGCCAGGCGCCGGGTCGGCCAGACCAGGCAGCCGACGGCCGGCTGGCTTTCAATGGCCCGAACGATCTCTTTCTGCTACCCGCGGGCGGCGCCGGACGCAAACTGATCCCCCACACCCGCGGCGGCATTGCGCCCGACTGGTCGCCGCCCCTGGCCTCCCCGCCCAAACTGGGACGGGCCATCGACCTGACGCCCCCGCCCACCCCCGCCCGTTATTTCGATCTGATCTGGGTGCCGGGCTGCAACCCGCGGCGGCCGGTGGTGGCCCTGGCCCTGCCGGGGCAGGGCGGCTGCACGCCGGGCGTCGAGACCTGGGATCTGGACGCCTTCGCCGACGAACTGAGGGCGCTGGGGCTGATCGGCCGCCGCGAATGGCTGGTGGCTGTGCCGCTGGGCGGGAAAGCGAACCAGGGGCTGGTGATCAGAGAGACGGGGAACAGCCGCAAAGGCTGGATTCGCATCGGCGGCGGCTCGCCGGGCAGCGTGTGGCGCACACCCTACAGCCAGGCCACGCAGGTTGGCAATCGCTGCAAATTGCGGATCGATTACACCTGGGAGTGCCGCTAAAAGCAAAAGAACCGCCGGATTTCTGTATCCGGCGGTTCTTTTGGTGGCGGGGAGGGAGGGATTTGAACCCTCGAGAGATCTTTAAGGACCTCTACCCACTTAGCAGGCGGGCGCACTAAACCGAGCTATGCGACCTCCCCGTAGGGTATAAGGGCGACCAACAAGGCGGAGGGAGAGGGATTCGAACCCCCGGCACCGTGAGGTGCAACTGTTTTCAAGACAGTCGCCATCGTCCACTCGGCCATCCCTCCGTGGGCGGGCCTCCCTCGACTTGGGCGGAGAAAATCATATCATCGCGGGGGAGGGGCTGTCAAAAACATAGGTGCGACGCACTTCTAGGTGCGACGCACTTCCAAAGTGCGTCGCACCTACCAACAATCTTGCCAACCATTTGTCAATCTTTTTCAAACAAAAACTTGACATGCCGCCCGGACTATGCTAAATTCCCCTCGACAAAAGCTGTACGACTCCCTCTGACTGTCCACTTCCTGCTCGCGCCGCCGGCGCCCCTCCCTATGGCCGCACACCTCGACGACACCCCCACCTTCAACCTCAAAGCCGTCGTGCAAGATACCGGCCTCAAGCCCGACACCCTGCGGGCGTGGGAGCGGCGATACGGTCTGCCTTCGCCCGGCCGCACCACCGGCAAACACCGCCTCTATTCGCAGCGCGACATCGAAATCCTCAAGTGGCTCAATGCCCGCCAGGAAGACGGCCTCAGCATCAGCCGCGCTGTCGACCTCTGGCGCAAGCTGGAAAGCGAGGGCGAAGACCCGCTGGCCGTGAGCGAAACCGTTGACTTTGCGCTGGCGCCGCCGACCGTGGCCGGCCAGAACCTGGTCGAAGTGCGCGAGGGCTGGGTGCGGGCCTGCCTCGACTACGACGAAGCCCGGGCCGAAGCCCACCTGGCTCAGGCCTTTGCCCTCTTCCCCCCCGAAGTCGTCGTCCTGGAGGTGCTGAGGCAGGGCATGGTGATGGTGGGCGATGGTTGGCATCGGGGCGAGATCACCGCACAGCAAGAGCACTTCACCTCGGAACTGGCCGTCCGGCGTCTCGAAGCCCTGATCGGGGCCATCCAACCCACCCGCCCCACCCGCATCGTGGTTGGCTGCCCGCCCGAAGAAACCCACACCTTCAGCCCCCTGGTCATCAACTTCCTCCTCCGGCGCCAGGGCCACCAGACCCTTTTCCTGGGCGCCAACATCCCTATCACCCGTTTCGAGGCCACGCTCGCCCAAACCCGGCCCCATCTCGTCATCCTCACCGCCCAGCTTCTGCACACCGCCGCCACCCTGGCCGACATGGCCGAGACCCTGCGGCAGACTCGCATCCCGCTGGGCTTCGGCGGCCTGGTCTTCGCCCACACCTCCGGCCTGGCCGCCCGCATCCCCGGCCACTACCTGGGCGACCGCATGGAGGCGGCGGTGAGCCGGGTCGAACGCCTTTTCAGCGCCCCCGCTGAGCCGCCCACCGCCATCCCCCTCCCCAGCGGCTACGATCAGGCCATCGAGCACTATCTCGACCAGCGACCGCTGATCGGCGCCCGCGTCTCCGAGATGTTGCAGGGCCGCATGGCCGACTTGAACCCGTTTTACCTCTTCATCGCCAACACCAATCTGGCCCAGAACATCCATGCTGCGTTACGATTGGGCAATTTGGATTTCCTCGGCCCCGAAATGACCTGGATCCGCAGCCTCCTGTACGAACGCCAGATCCCCGACGAGGCCCTGAACGCCTACATCCGCGCCTATGCCGACGCCGCCAAAGCCACGCTCGACGCCCGCGGGGCGCCGATCATCGCCTGGCTCGACGCCACCCTTGCCCACCTCGCTCAAGCCAACGGCCAGGCAAGACCAGCCTGAGCTCGAAAACATCAGCCACATCGACGCCCGAAAAGGAACCCAACCCATGCGTGTCTTGATCACCGGCGGCCCCGGTCTCATTGGCTCCCCCCTGGCTGCCAGCCTGGCAGGGGACGGCCACGATGTCATCTTCCTCACCCGCAACCCCGGCCGCCTGGCCGGGCGACTTCCCAAAGGCGTACGCGCCCATGCCTGGGATGCCCGCACCGCCGGCGGTTGGCTCGCCCTGGCCGACGGCGCCGGGGCCATTGTCAACCTGGCCGGTGAAAGCATTGCCGGAACCGGTCGCATCCCCAGCCGCTGGACGGGCAAACGCAAAGAAGCCATCTACACCAGCCGGGTCTATGCTGGATTGGCGGTGGTGGACGCTGTCGAAGCCGCCGCCAGGAAACCGCAAGTCGTCATCCAGGCTTCGGCCGTGGGCTACTACGGCCAGCGCGAGGACGATGTCATCCTGACCGAGCAGAGCGCCGCCGGCGATGATTTCCTGGGCAAGGTCTGCGTCGCCTGGGAAAAATCGACGGCGCCGGTGGAAGAGATGGGCGTGCGCCGCTGCCTCCTCCGCACCGGCCTCGTCCTGGCCAACCAGAAAGGCTCGCCCCTGCCCCTGGCCGCCCTCCCCTTCCGCTTCTTTGCCGGCGGGCCGTTGGGCAGCGGCGACCAATATTGGCCGTGGATACACATCCACGACGAAGTGGCCGCCATCCGCTTCCTGATCGACAACGACAAAGCCTCCGGCCCCTTCAACCTTACCGCTCCCAACCCCGTCAGCAACCGCGAATTCGCCGCCGTGCTCGGGCGCGTCCTCCATCGCCCCACCCTCGTGCCCGCGCCCGGCCTGGCCCTGCGCCTGGCCCTGGGTGAGATCGCCACCCTCGTGCTCGACGGCCAGCGCGCTGTCCCCCAGAAGCTACTCGACTTGGGCTTCAAATTCCGCTACGCTGAACTTTTCTACGCCCTGCGCAACCTGTTTGCCTGAGATTTCTCTGGCGGACACTGCCGCCGCCTTGCCTGCTCGCCGGCAACTCATAGCGCCCATGAAAACCTTCAACCATCGTTTCCGCGTGGCCGCGCCCCTGGCCGAAGTCGCCGCCTTCCATCGCCGTTCCGCCAGCATGGGCGCCATCACCCCACCGCCGGTCATCGTCCGCGTGCATCAGGCGCCGGCCGAGTTGGCCGGCGGTGACGAGATGAGCTTCAGCCTTTGGTTCGGCCCGGTCCCCATCCGCTGGCTGGCCAGGATCGAGGACGTCACGCCCAACGGTTTTAGCGACCGCCAGATTTCGGGGCCATTCGCTGCCTGGGTTCACCGCCATACCTTTGTCGGCGTGGGCGAAAACGCCACCGATGTCTTCGACGCCATCGCCTTCGCACCCAAGCCCGGCGGCTTCGACGGGCTGGTGGGGCGGGTGATGGCCCTCAGCCTGCCGTTTCTTTTCGCTTTTCGCGGTTGGAAGACCCGCCGCCTGCTCGAACGCCGCCCCCGCCGATGACCGTTGCCATCTGGTGGATTCGCCGCGACCTGCGCCTGGCCGACAACCCCGCCCTGGCCGCGGCCCTGGCCCATGCCGATGAGGTCGTGCCGCTGTTCGTGCTCGACCCCTTCTTCGCCACCTCCCCCTTTGTGGGCGACAAGCGGCGGGCGTTTCTGTGGGGTGGGCTGGGGGAACTGGCAGGGGATCTGCAACGGGTGGGCGGGCGTCTGATCATCCGCCGCGGCCAGCCGCTGCCGCAATTGCGCCGGATCGTCCAGGAGACCGGCGCCAACGCCATCTTCGCCGGCGCCGACCATGCCGCCTATGCCCGCCGTCGCGACGCTGCTGTGACCGCCGCCCTCCCCCTCCGTCTGGTCGATGGCCTCACCGTCCATCCCCCCAACGCCGTGCTCAAGCCGGACGGCAGCCCCTACACCGTCTTCACACCCTTCAGCCGGGCTTGGAAGACCCTGCCCCGCCCTGTCCCCCAACCTGCTCCGGCCGCCATCGTCACCCCGGATGGCCCCGCCTCTGACGGCCTGCCGGCCATCGACCCCACCCCCACCTTCCCACCTGGCGAAGCAGAGGCCCTACGCCGGCTGCTGGCTTTCACCGCCGGTCGTCCGGCGCCCCTCCTGGCCTATGGCGACGCCCGCAACCGCATGGATGTGGACGGTACAGCGCAGCTTTCGCCCTATCTCCGGTTCGGCATGATCTCCCCTCGTCAGGCAGTGGCGGCGGCCGATGCGGCCAGCGACCGCGCCCGCGGCGAGGGAGAACGCAAGAGCGCCGAAACCTGGCTGAACGAACTCATCTGGCGGGAGTTCTATCAGAGCATCCTCTACCACCACCCCCACGTCCTCGGCCGCTCGTTTCGCCCTGAGTTCGAGGCCATCCGCTGGAGCGAGGACGCGGCCGCCTTCGCCGCCTGGTGCGCGGGCAGCACCGGCTACCCGATCGTGGATGCGGCCATGCGCCAACTGGTGCAGACGGGCTGGATGCACAACCGCGCCCGTATGATCACCGCCTCGTTCCTGGTCAAGGACCTCTTGATCGACTGGCGCTGGGGCGAGCGTTTCTTCATGCAACACCTGATCGACGGCGACCCGGCGGCCAACAACGGCGGCTGGCAGTGGACGGCGGGCGTCGGCACCGACGCCGCCCCCTATTTCCGCGTCTTCAACCCCGTGCTGCAGAGCGCCAAATTCGACCCCGACGGCGTCTTCATCCGCCGCTGGCTACCCGAATTGGCCGCCGTCCCCACCTCCTACCTTCACGCCCCCTGGACGATGCCGACCTCACTCCAGCAAGCGGCCCACTGCATCATCGGCCGTGACTACCCGGCGCCCATCGTCGACCATGCCTGGGCGCGGGAGCGGGCGCTGGCGGCCTATCGGGTTCAACCTTGAAATTCATGCTGCCAACCCGACAGGCATCAGTATCACGCGCTCACGCGACAATTCGGCCGCATAAGACACTGCCGCCTGGCATCTCTACACCCCCGCCGCCTCGTGCAGCTTACGCTCCTCCAGGGCGCGAGCGCGCATTTGGCCGCGCAGCACGGCAATGTCGCGCGGGACGAGATAGGCGGTGAAGAACAGGAAGACGGTGCCCAACAGCCAGGCCGTGGTGCAGATGATCAGAATGGCGTTGCCCAGCGATGAATCACGGGCGATGAACCCGGCCAGCAGCGGCGCCGCCGCCGCGCCGGCGCTTTCGATGAAGTACTGGATGGCGAGGGCCGAACTGCGCACCTCGGGCAGGGTGATGTCGTAGACGGTGGAAATCACATTGGGCGAGGCAAAGGGGATGAAGAGGGCGGTGATCAGCAACATGATCATGAACAGGCCCTGGTTGACCATCGGCACGCGCAGGGTCAGGTTGAGGAGGATGGCCCCCACCAGCACGCCCACCAATGCCACGATCACCCGGCCCCGGTTCGTGCGCTTGAACAGCGTATCGCCCAGCAACCCGCCCACGAAATAGCCTGCCGCCAACACCAGGATGGCCGGCGCCATCGTCGTCAGGATGGCCCCCTGGCTGTAGTTCCGCTCGGTTTCCAGATAGCGGAAGAACCAGAACGTGATCACATTCCAGGGGAAGACGCCCACGAATCCCTGGGCAAAGAGGAACAGCAGGCTGGGCTTACGAAAAAGTCCCCAGGCCAGCTGCCAGTCGAAGCGGTACACCCCCATTTCTTCCATCCCGGCCAGCTCCGGCTCGCTCTGGCCGCGCGGCGGCTCCTTGATCACGAAGAAGATCACCACCGCCATCACGACGCCCAACGAACCGGTGATGAAGAAGACGCTCCGCCACCCCAACGTGCCTGCCAGCAGGGTGGCTATAACCAGACCGGCCATGTAGCCCAGCGGCTGTGTCAACTGCAAAAGCCCGTAGACCTTGCCGCGCATCTCCGGGCCGAAATAGTCGGAGACCAGGCTGAAGATGCCGGGGTAAGCGGAATCATCGATGCCGGTGCTGGCGCGGGTGACCAGGAAAGCCGAGTAGGTCGGCGCCAGGGCATTGAGCCAGGTGGTGGATCCCCAGATGAACGAGGCCAGCGCCAGAAGCTTGGCCCGCGCATAACGGTCATAAAGATAACCCCATAACGGATACATCAACGCTCCCACTAACAGCGCCCCGGTCGAGACGGCCCCCATCTGCACCTCGTCGATCCCGAACGTGTTCATGATCGGCGTCGTCAGCGGGCCGATCAACAGGCGGTCGGACTGGTGAAGAAACATGAAAATAAAGAGGACGATGACAACGATCCAACGACGGCGAATGAAACGCTCCATGGCTTCGGTTCCTTGTGGTGTGGAGGCTGGTGGCTTTTGACAGTGCAACGGCGCAAAAACGAGGGCAATCGTAACGCCTCGGGCGGTTTTTTGGCAACACGGGCCGCGTCGCCAACGAGCGGCAAATTGCGGCCCCCCACCGACTGTGCTAGGATTGATGTGCTGCCCGTTGGCAGTGGCGCCGCCGACGGTGCAACGCTTCCCACGCCTCACGAGCCAGGACTTTGTGTTGTCTTCGTGATCTTCGTGGCTTTGTGTGCGACAGGGTTGCGACTGCCAGACAATCATCTTGTATGGAGACGAAATGAGCAACGAAAAGCCAAACTTCATCATCGTCTTGCTTGACGATCTGGGCTATGGCGATCTCGGCTGCTTTGGTTCGGAGACGATCCGCAGCCCGCGCATCGATAGCCTGGCGGCCGAGGGCGCCAAACTAACGGCCATGTACACACCCGTGGCCGTTTGTAGCCCCTCGCGCGCGGCTCTGCTCACCGGTCGCCAGCCGCAGCGAACCGGCGTCACCTACGCGCTGCAAGATCACGATACGATTGGCTTGCCTGCCTCGGAACTGACTCTGGCCCAACTGCTCAAAGACCAGGGCTACCGCACAGCCCTGGCGGGCAAATGGCATCTCGGCTCGTTGCCCCAATTCAACCCCACCCACTACGGCTTCGACTATTTCTTCGGCGTGCTCTACAGCAACGACCTCCAACCCTTCGATCTCTACAAGAACGAAGCCATCCTGGAAAAGGAGACGAACCAGGCCGCATTGAGCCGGCGTTTCACCAACCAGATCATCCAATTCATCCGCAAAGCGCCCGACCAGCCGTTTTTTGCCTACCTGTCGCACATCATGCCGCACGAGCCGCTCAGCGTCGAAGCGCCTTTTCAGGGTAAATCGCGGGCCGGGCTTTACGGCGACACCATCGAGAGCGTCGATTTCCATCTCGGCCGCCTGCTCGACCGGCTGGAAGGCGAGTTCGGCATCCGCGACAACACTTTTATTGTCGTCCTTAGCGACAACGGCCCCTGGCACGAGGGCAGCGCCGGCGGCTTGAGCGGGCGAAAGCGGAGTGTGTACGAAGGCGGGGTGCGGGTCCCATGCGTGATCCGCTACCCGCGCGGGATTCCGCCCGGACTGGTCATCGACCAGCCCACCTCGATGATGGACTTCGTCCCGACCATGGTGAGGATGGCGGGCGGCGCGCTGCCACCCGATCGTGAGTACGATGGCCTGGACATCGGCCCAGCCCTGGCCGGCGGCCCTATGCCCGCCCGTCCGCCTCTCTTTTTCACCGGCCCTACCCCACCCAATGTCACCCAGTCGCCTGCCACGGCGCTGCGAGCGGGTCGCTGGAAGCTGGTGGTGGCGCCTGGAACCCCAGACCGCGTCCGACTCTATGATCTCGAGGCTGACAGCGCCGAGAGCATGAACCTGGCCGCCGACCATCCCGACGTGGTGGCGCAGATGCTGGGCGAGATCAACACCCTGAGCACCGCCGGGCGCTATCGAGGCCCCCGCAAAACCCGCAACGCCTGATCCGAACGGGGCGGATCATGAACACGACCATCCCGGTCTACACCATCGGCTACGGCGCCCGCACCATCGACGCCTTTCTCGATCTCCTGGCCGGCTACGAGATCGGCTACCTGATCGACATCCGCAGCGCGCCCTACTCGCGCTTCAAGCCGGAGTTCGGTCGCGAGGCGCTGGAGAGGGAATTGCGGCGGCGCGGCATCCGCTATGTCTTTCTGGGCCAGCAGCTGGGCGGCCGGCCGGATGACCCCGACTGCTATGTGGAGGATGGCGGCGAGGGCGAGGGGGCGCGCAAGGTCGATTACGAGCGGGTGAAGCAGAAGGATTTCTATCAGCAGGGTCTGGGGCGGGTCAAGAACGCCTTCGACCAGCAATTGCGCGTCGTCCTCATGTGCAGCGAGGGCAAGCCCGAAAATTGTCATCGCAGCAAATTGATCGGCGCTTCGCTCGAGGCGATGGGCATCTCCGTCGCCCACATCGACGAGAACGACGAGTTGCAAACCCAGGCTGCCGTCATCACCCGGCTGACGGCCGGGCAACTGAGTCTGTTCGACATGACTTTCACCTCGCGCAAGCGTTACGGCGGCAAGGAGGAGGAAGATGACTGAGTTTGTCACCATCGGCGCTTTTGGCTGGACGGAAGCGGCGTTCTTCGGGGCGCTCACCGCGGCCGGGGTGAGTGTTTTCTGCGATCTGCGGCGGCGGCGGGGCGTGCGAGGGGCCGACTATGCCTTCGTCAACAGCCTTCGTCTGCAAGACCGCCTGGCCCAGCTCGGCATCCGCTATCTCCACCGCCTGGATCTGGCCCCCACCCTGGCCGTGCGCCAGGTTCAGCATGATGCCGACGACGCCAGCAAGACGGCCAAACGCCAGCGCACGACCCTCAGCCCGGATTTTGCCGCCGCCTACCAGCGCCAGTGTCTGGCCGGCTTCGACAGCGCCGGCTTCCTGGCCGAGCTTGGCCCGGATGCGGGCGTGGTGGCGCTCTTTTGCGTCGAGCGCGAGGCGGCTGCCTGCCATCGCTCGTTGCTGGCGGCGCGGCTGGAGCGCGACCTGGGCCTCACCGTCCGCCATCTTCTGCCCTGAGTTTTTGATCCGCGAAGGGCGCGAAGAGACGCGAAGGGAGGCGTGAAATGTGAGGCGTGAGGCGTGAGGCGTGAAACGTGAGGCGTGAGGCGTGAAACGTGAGGCGTGAGGCGTGAAACGTGAGAAGACGGCGCCCAACTTCACGCACCACGGAACACGGAACACGCACCACGCACCACAAAACACGGAACACGCACCACGGAACACGCACCACGCACCACGGAACCCGGAACACGCACCACGGAACCCGGAACTTCTCAACTCCCATGAAGACCAACGTCCTGATCGTCGCCAAAACTCGTCGCGGCGCCGGCGCCTGTGTGGGCGGCATTGCCGAGGACGGGCGCAGCCTGCGCCTGGAAGCCTTCGACGCCGGGCACAACGAACATGCCGGGCTGGAGTACCAGGTGGGGGAGTGGTGGGAGGTGGAGGCAAGCCAGCCGGCCCGGATCATCCCGCCGCATGTCGAGAATACCGTCGTCCATCAGAAGCGCAAGGTGGGGGCCGAAGCCGACCCCATCGCCCACATCACCGCCCACATGCCGCCCAAGAGCGGCGGGCCGGAGGTGCTGTACGAGGGCCTGGCGCAGGCAGCGCCCGGCGGGCCGTTGTACATCGCCGCCAGCAAGGGGTTGCCGCCCTACAGCACGATGTTCTGGCAGCCCGACCGCCCGTTGCAGCGCGACGGCGACGCCAAACGCATCCGCTATCGCTATCCCACCGCCGGCGGCGGCTGCACCCTCACCTTCGTCGGTTTTCAGGAGCCGGTCGAGGTCATCCCGGCGGGGGCGCTGCTGCGCGTCTCGTTGGCGCACTGGTGGCGTCCGGCCGACCGGCCCGATGACGAACTGCGTTGCTATGTCCAGCTTTCGGGCTGGTTCTTGCCTGCTGCCGGGGCCAGCGCGTCGGTGGTTCCGGCGACGATGCCCGCGCCCGCGGCGCCTGCCTCCTCCGATCCTTCGTTTCACTCAGAGCCTGCCCTGAACGAAGTGAAGGGACAAGCTCTGCCATCCTTCGTTTCACTCAGGACAAGCTCTGCCGCCCGCCATCTGCTCAAATCTGTCTTCGGCTACGATTCCTTCTGGCCGCTGCAAGAGGAAATCGTTGCCAACATCCTCCAGCGCCGCGACACGCTGGTGATCATGCCCACGGGGGGCGGCAAGTCGCTGTGCTATCAGCTCCCGGCCCTGGTCTTCGACGGCCTGACGGTGGTCATTTCGCCGCTGATCGCCCTCATGCAAGACCAGGTGGACGGGCTGCGCGAGATGGGCGCTCCGGCCATCTTCCTCAACAGCACGCTGGACTATCCCAACTACGTCGCCGCCATGCACCGCGTCCGCGCTGGCGAGATCAAGCTGCTCTATCTGGCGCCAGAGACGCTGCTGCGGCCCGAAACCCTGCTTCTGCTCGACCAATCGCAGGTGACGGCGCTGGTGATCGACGAAGCGCACTGCATCTCGGAGTGGGGCCACGATTTCCGCACCGAGTATCGCCAGCTGTTGCCCGTTCGCCGTCGCTATCCCGCCGCCGTCTGTGTGGCCCTGACGGCCACGGCCACGCCGCGCGTCCAGCAGGACATCAAGCACATCCTGGGCCTCGCCGAATCGAACAGCTTTGTCGCCAGCTTCGACCGGCCCAATCTCCACCTGGGCGTACAACTGCGCAGCGAGGGGCTGAAGCAGACGGTGGAGTTCCTGGAGGCGCATCGCGGGCAGCCGGGCATCATCTATTGCAGCACGCGCGGGCAGGTGGATGAGCTGGCGGCGGCCCTGCAAGCGCAGGGGTGGCCGGCCCTTGCCTACCATGCCGGGATGGAGGACGCCGCCCGCAAGGAGCACCAAAATCGTTTCATCCGCGGGGACGATGTGGTGATGGTGGCCACCATTGCCTTTGGCATGGGCATCGACAAGCCCAATGTGCGTTTTGTCCTCCACTACAACCTGCCGCAGAGCCTGGAAAACTATTACCAGGAGGTCGGGCGGGCCGGGCGCGATGGCGAGCGGGCCGATTGCCTGTTGCTGTTCAGCCAGGCAGATGTGCATACCATCCATCATTTCATCGACGAGGGCGCGCCGTCGGAGCGCAAGGGGCGCATCGCCCGGCTGCAAGACCTGGTGAACTATGTGCAGACGGATGTCTGCCGGCGGGCGCCGCTGCTGCACTACTTCGGCGAGACGCGGGCCGACGAGCCGTGCGGCGCTTGCGACAACTGCGTGGCCCAGGCGCAGGTTGGCGAAGGCGAGCGCGTGGATGTGACCATCCCGGCGCAGAAGTTCCTGTCCTGCGTCAAGCGCACGGGCGAGGTGTTTGGCGTCGGCCATATCATCGACGTGCTGCGCGGGTCGCAGGCCAAAGAAGTGCTGTCGCGGCGCCACGACCAGCTTTCGACCTACGGCATCGGCAAGGAGTTCACCGCCCGGCAGTGGCGCTATCTGGCCCAGCAGTTCATCAGCCAGGGTCTGCTCCAGCAGGATCTGCAGCACGGCAGCCTGCGGCTGACGCCCAAGTCCTGGCAGGTGTTCAAGGGCGAGCCAGTGGCAGTGATCATGGAGCGGGCGAGGGCGGCCGGGCCGGCGACCGCCGCCAGCTATGACGCCATTCTGTTCGAGCAGTTGCGCGGGTTGCGGGCCGAACTGGCAGCAGCAGCCGATGTCCCGCCCTACATCATCTTCCATGACCGCACGCTGATGGAGATGGCCACTTACTTCCCGCAATCGCGCCAGGCCCTCCTGTCTCTGGATGGCGTCGGCGAGCGCAAGCTCGAACGTTATGGCGAGGCGTTCCTGGCTTTGTTGCGCCGCTACTGCACCGAAAACGGACTGCAAGAACGCCCGCGCGTGGCCCTGGCCTCGCTTCCGTCCCTGAAAGTCGATTCCGGCAAGCGGCGTTTCCAGGAGGTCGGCGAGTTGTTCGTCGCCGGCAGTTCTATCGCCGACTTGCAGGCGCTGTACGGCGTGCAGCGAGGCACGATCATCACCCATCTGGTCGATTACCGGCGGGCGGGCGGCGAAGTGGACGGCGAGCGGGTGCTGCTGGCCTCGACCCTCTCGCCCGCCGAGCAGGAGCGCGTCCTGAGTGTGCTGGCCGAGCTTGGCTCCGGCTCGTTGCGTCCGGTTTTCGATGCGTTGGGTGGGGCGATCACATGGGAGGACTTGCATCTGATGCGGTTGTATTACGAAGCGACGCGCACAAGGAGGGACGATAGCGTTTCCCTCGTCTCGGCCGGTTGATCATCCCCCGTCTATGTTCTGGCTTCATGGCCAAACCTTATCTGTGTTTCCCCCAGGGCTTTCCGTTTCTCATTTGATGCAAGAGAACTCCTCGATAGTGTGTCATGCTGAGTGAAACGAAGCATCTGCGGGTCAATCGGCCAACTTACATGGTGAAGACCATACCAGCGAAGCATCCATTCGCTACGCTCAGAGCTTGTCCTGAACACAGTGAAGGAACAGGTTCTCGCGCGTCTTAGGTCAGCACTAACGGAAAGGCATCATACAATTCATGAGATTTGGATGGCCCACGCGAGAACCTGTTCCTTCACTGTGTTCAGGACAAGCTCTGAGCGTAGCGAATGGATGCTT
>JAIBAP010000059.1 GCA_019695115.1 Caldilineales bacterium
TTGCGGCTGTGCCAGCAGCACGGCGTCGAACTGGAGGTGACGGACGAGGGCGACTACTGGGAAACGGGCGACCGCCAACGCCTGGCCGAACGCATGGGCTTCCTCGACGCCGCCATCGGTCTGGTCCGGCAACAGGCCGGCAAGATCGTCAGCCAGGTCCTGGGCGAGGACGCCGTCGTCGAGGAGGCCGAAGTCGAGGTCGGCAAGACGATCTCCGCCCCCCTGCCCGACTGGCGCCGCGACTGGGGCATCAGTGCCCACGAGAACTGAAGTGGCCCTCGCCGTCCACTTCTGCCACCCGCCCCAGCCCGACCACCTGGCCCTGCTCGCCCGCCTGCTCGACCCCGGCCTCACCCTCACCGCCGGCGCCGAGCTGCCCACCGAGCCGCCGGTCGAGATCCTGGTCTGCGCCCGCCCGCGCCGCCAGCAACTGGCGGCCTGCCCCTCGCTGCGGGCTGTAATCATCCCCTTCGCCGGCCCGCCCGACGAGACCCTCGCTTTGATGGCCGATTTTCCTGGGATCAGCCTCCACAACCTCCATCACAACGCCGCCGCCACCGCCGAAACCGCCCTCGGCCTGCTGCTGGCCGCGGCCAAATTCATCTTGCCTGTCGATCGCAGCTTTCGCTCGCACGACTGGACGCCCCGCTACGAGCCGCCGCCCATCGCCATCCTGGCCGGGCGCACCGCCCTCATCCTGGGCTACGGCGCCATCGGCCGGCGGCTGGCGGCGGCCCTGGCGGCGCTGGAGGTGCGCGTGTTGGCCACCCGCCGCGGGGCCGAAACGGTGACCGACGATGGCGTGGCCGCAATCCACCCGCCCGGCCACCTGCACACCCTCCTGCCCCAGGCCGATATCCTGGCCATCACCTTGCCCCAGACCGCTGAAACCACCGGGCTGATCGGCGCCGCCGAGCTGGCCCTGCTCCCGCCCGGCGCCCTGTTCGTCAATGTTGGCCGCGGCCCCATCGTCGATGAAGCGGCGCTGTACCAGGCCCTGCGTTCGGGGCGGCTGCTGGCGGCGGGGATCGACGTCTGGTGGCGCTACCCGGACGACCACGCCAGCCGCAGCCACACCCCACCCTCGGCCTTTCCCTTCCACGAACTGGACAACGTCGTCCTCAGCCCCCATCGCGGCGGCATGGGCGGGGCCGAGGCGATCGAGACCCTGCGCTACACCGCCCTGGCCGGGCTACTCAACGCCGCCGCCCGCGGCGAAGCCATCCCCAACCGCATCGACCTGGGCCGCGGCTACTGATTTGCCAGTGCCGCCCGCCTGCGCTAAACTCAGAGTGGGGCGACGGCTTGTTCGGGTCGCTTATACAACCCCATAGCCACCTTTCATAGACCGGCAAGGAGAGAGACCATGTACTCGCACGATGGAGTTGCCAGAAATCGATCCTGGCGTTGGCTGGCGCTGGCCGCCATCGCGGTCGCGATGCTGATGGCCGCGCTGCCGCAGATTGCCGACGCCGCCAGCGGCCCACGGTGCCGGGGCGTCAGTTGTCGCGGCAAGAACCCGCAGACGATGGGCTGCAGCCGCGATGCCGTCACCCTCGACATCACACCCAAGCCGGGGACGGCCGGGGCGGGCTACAACCAATACACCGAACTGCGCTACTCACGGCGCTGCCAGGCCTATTGGTCGCGCGTCCGCAGCCGGCTGCCGGCAGGCAGCATCGTCTTCACCCGCGCCGCCATCAAGGGCCACACCCAACAGACGCGGGTGGTCAACCCTGGCGGCACGCAGGCCATCAGCCGCATGTGGACCGGCCCTGCTGTTGCCTGCGGCGTGTCGGTGGCGAAGAGCGACCCCAGCTATATGCCGGTGGGCTGCGCCGGCGAAGCGCCGTGATTTGAGGTGCTTCAGGTGCGACGCACTTTGCAAGTGCGTCGCACCTGGATCCCTCCTACCTCACCAACTCCACCAACTTCTCCACCTGATAGCCCGCTTCAGCGTCGGCAGCCTGGAGAATGGCAAGCAGGTCATAGGCCGCTTCGATCTCGGCGGCGGCATGGTCGGGGTCGGCCGCCAGTTGGGCAGCTGCCAGTTGGCAGCCGGCCACCACCAGCAGGCTGTGCAAAAGCTCGGCGAATGACTCCTTGTTGTACCAGAGCACGCCGCCAAAGCGGTTGACCTGCAAGAAGTTCTGCACATCGCGATCGCGCAGCAGGGTTTCGAGCAGGGCCGCCGCCAGGGCCGGGGCGGTGAGATCGGCGGAGGTGGAGCGGAACCACGCCTGGTGCGTGACCAGCGCCTTGAGCAAGGTGACGCTGCGCTGGGCGTCCTTCTGGCCCAGGTCTTGCAGGGCCTGGGCGACGAGCTTGCCCAGCAGCCACTCGTCCAGCCAGCTGCGGGCGCGGGCGGCGAAGTCGGCGTCGTCCACCGCCCGGCCCAGGGCATGGCTGAAGACCCAGGCGAACAAACCGCCCCAGGCGGCGGGCGTCTCGTCCAGACCGGCGCCCAGCAGGGCGGCGGTTTCGGCCCGCAGCCCCAGCCGCTCGGCCAGGGTCGGCAAACCCAGGGCCGCCTCCAGTTCCCGGCGGATGGTCGCGGCCAGCGCCTCCAGGTCGGGTTCAGGCGAGGGGGCGGCTTCAGCGGCGTCCTCATCGCCGGCAGCCGCCTGCTCGGCAGCCGCCTGCTCGACGGCCAAAACGCGCCGGGCGAGGAGGCCCACATCCAGCCCCAGCGCCGCCTCGCTGCCGTGGGCGGCGGCATCCACCGCCGCCCGCTCGGCCGCAAAGCGCCGCACCTCGCGCAACAGGGCCAGCACCTGGGCGCCGATGGCCTCCAGCTTGCCTGTGGCGTCCTCATCTTCGTCTGCCACGATTGGCAGGGCCGGCGCGTCGGGTGGAACGGTTTCATCGACCTGATCCGCGTTCATCCGCGTCACTCCGCGTACCCCACCCTCCTCCGCGTCCATCCCCGTCAATCCACGCACCCCACCCTCCTCGATTTCATCCGCGTTCATCCGCGTCACTCCGCGTACCCCATCACGCGCGTCGAACAGCCAGCGCAAGACGGTGGCGTTGACCAGCTCGCGGTAGGGATAGTGGAGCGGCTGCAAGAACAACTCCTTCACCGCCTCGGCCACGCTGGGCACGCCGCGACCGGCCAGATAGCCCGCCAGCTGCCGGTACTGCCCCCACTCGTTGTCCTGCACCTGCCGGAAATCGACGAAGACGTGCCGCTGATAGGCGCCCAGGCTGATATACAGCCCGCTCTCCACCAGTTCGCGGCCCTGGCGCAGATATTCCAACCCCGTCACCGCATCACGGAAGATCAGCCAGGCGCCGGGGTCGGACGAAAGCTCCAGGCCCTCGGCCAGCGTCTTCTGCCTGAGCTGGCCGCTGCCCTTGTCCAGATAGGCGGCCGAGGTGCGGATCCAGCCGCGGGTGTCGGCGAACTTGTTGTGGTAGACCACCAGGCTGCGCTCGTCGCCCGCCCGGTTGGAATAAGCCAGCACATTCTCGTTCACCAGGCCATCGGTCGTAAAGAAATCATAGAGCAGGAAGTTCTGCACCTCGGCAAAGAGATAGCGCCGCTTGAGCAGCGGCGTGATCTCGCGCAGATGTCTGTCCACCAGCCAGCCATCGGGCGTTTCGTCGTAATAGGCGCGGCGGTACTCCATACCGTACTTCTCTTCGAAGCCCTCGAACTGGCCGTGCCCGAACATCGGCAGGCCCGGCACCGTGGCCATGACTGTCGCCACGCCGAAATACTTGTCCCCCTTGCCGAACTGCGCCACCGCCGTCTCCTCGTCGGGGTTGCTCATAAAGTTGACATAGCGCTTGAGGATTTCGGGGTCGAACTCGACCGTGTTCTTGATCAACTGGCGATACTTGTCGTTGTCCTCATCGCGCAGCATGTGCATGAAGGCGCTGTTGTACACCCGGTGCATCCCCAACGTGCGCACGAAATAGCCCTCCATCAGCCAGAAAGCCTCGGCCAGCAGCAGGGTGTCGGGGGCCTCGGCCGCCACCCTGTCCACCACCTCCCGCCAGAACTCGACCGGGATGGCGGCGTCGAAGTCGGCCTTGCTCATGCCATGTTCGGCGCGCGAGGCGATGGCCCCGCCCGACCCCGGCTCCGGGAACCACAGCCGCTGGATGTGGCGTTTGGCCAGGGTCATGGCGGCGTCGAAGCGGATGACCGGAAACTGCCGGGCCACATGCAGGATGGTCTGGATCACCGCCTCGCGCACCTCTGGCTTCAGGTAATCGAGTTGGGCGGTGTCGTTCCACGGCATGGTGGTGCCATCGTTGCCATGATAGATGAAACGCTCCTCCCCCGTCCACCGATCCGCGCGCTTGAACACCACGGCGGCGTCGGTGCGGTCGAAGTAGTGGTCTTCCAGCCGGATGGCCACGCGCTCGTCGGACGAGAGATCGGGGCCGCTGAAGCTGTAGGCCGGGTAGGGGCTGTGGCTCAGTTGCAGGAACCAGTCAGGATGCTGCACTACCCAGCGCGAATCGATGGCCATGTGGTTGGGCACCATGTCGCTGGCCAGGCGGATGCCGCGCTGCCAGGCCCGCTGCTTCAGGTCGGCCAGGGCGTCGGGGCCGCCCAGGTCGGCGGCGATGGCGTAATCGTGCAGCGAATAGGCCGACGCCACCGCCTCGGGGTTGCCCATCATCTGCTTGATCCGCTGCGAGGCTTTGGATCGCTCCCACAGCCCGATCAGCCACAGACCGGTGATGCCGCGCTCGGCCAGCGCGTCCAGTTCGGCGTCGGGGATGGCGGCCAGGGTGGTGATGGGCCGGCCGTAGCTCTTGCTTAGCTGGTCGAGCCAGACGTAGGCATTGCGGGCCAGCAACACCAGCCGGGGCATCCAATCCCGGTCGGGGCTGTACTGCTCGATCTCGGCCTCCTGCCCGGCAAAGCTGATCGCCTCGATCGGGCCGGGGCCGGCGAAAACGGCCTTGTGTTCTTCGGCGATGAAGTCCAGGCTGCTCAGCAGGCGATAGAGATGCGGCCCGATCAGCCGCGTCCAACGGGTGCGCACGAACTCCAGCTGGCCCTCCAACGAATGGGGAGCGGCGCGCATCGGCGCCTGCAACATGTCCAGGAGGTTTTCCTCGCCCGACCCCAGCCCCTCCTGCCCGCGCAAGAACTCGGTCAGCCCGGCCACCATCTGCTGATAGGCGCTCCCCTGCTCGATGGCGTGGTCATCGAACAGTTCGAGATAGGGGGCAAAGGCCGGGTTGATGTTCGACAACCACAGCATCAACAATTCCTCGGTCTGCACCTCGCGATGCGAGAGGCCGCCAGTCTGGCCTTGCAGATAGTTCTCGAGTTCCAGCTCGCGGCGGTACACGGCCGCGGGCGGGAAGCGCTCGCCAAAACGCCGGAGGGTGGTCGCCACGGCCTCGTCCCCCAGTTGCTCGTTCAGGAAGTCCAGCGCCTGCCCCATCAGCGCGGGATTCACCTGCTGCCGGTGTTGGGCCAGGATGAGGTGCAACACCTCGTCGATGACGCCCAGGGCGTTGATCTCGCTGGCCCCGATCGCGCGCTCGGGAAAGCGCAGCAGGTCGCGACGGGCGTTCATCTTGTCGGCAAAGACGCGGGCGGCGTAGAAATCGGCGATGACGGCGTTGCCGCTGAAAGCGAAGATCGACTGGTCGAACTGGTAGAAGTCACGCGGGTCGCGGGCGACGTGGAACTCGAACACCGGCTGGCGGCGGATGGGGCCGGGCAGCGAAGGAATGGCGATGATGAGGGGGCGAGCAGCAGGGTGGGGCATGAATGGCTTCCTTTGGTTCGGCGATGGCGGCAAGCTGTGGGCGGATGGCTGGGATGGGCGGATCGGATGGCGGTACTTGGTGGGCGGATAGCTGGGATGGGCGGATCGGAAGACGGGAGGCGGGTTCAGGGGCCGAAGGTGCGGGTGCAGGAGACGGCCGGGGTGCGCTGATCGCTGATCGTCTGGCCGGCGTCGTTCTTGAGCGTGATCGTGGCCTGGCCGCCCTCCACCTCCACCAGCCCGTAGGAATAGGCGTCGAGATGCCGGCAATCGACCCCGATCAGATCGAGAGCGGCATGCATTTGCCCCACCGCCCCCGGTCCAATGAAACGCGTCAGCGCCTCTTCCAGCGTCAGGGCGGCGACGGGGCCGGTGATGGCTTCGTAAGCGATGGGGGCCGGATCGGTGAACTTGTCGAGATAGACATCGTTCATCAGGTTCATGTGGGCGTCGCCGCTGAGGAAGATGACGCCCGCGATCCCCTGGTCGCGGATGAAGTTCAGGATCTCGGCCCGCTCGGCCCCGTAGCCCTCCCAGCGGTCGTAAGGCCCCAGGTAGTACTGCTGGATCGGCACCTCGCTGATGACGAACTTAAAGGTCGCGCTCGAACTCGCCAGCGCCTGCTTGAAAGCCGCCTTCTGGGCCGCGCCCAGCAGGGTGCGGCTGGAGTCGGCGATGGCCTCGCGGCAACCAAAGGGCGGGATAGGCGACAGGCCGAGTTGGAGCCGGCCGGCCGAAGGCAGGGTAGGCGCCGAGTCTTCGATGCCGTTCTGGTCGAGGCAAAGCGGGCTGGCATCGGCGCTGCGGCACGAACGCAGGTCGAGGACGATGACATCGACCTCGCTCCCCCAATGGAAAAGACGGAACAAGGGCGGGCCGGCGCAGGCGCCATCGGCCGGCAGGTCGCTCTGGTTCACGGGCAGATACTCGCCAAAGGCCTGGCGGCCAATGGCATAGCGCCCCGGATCGACCGTCTGACCGGCGAAGTCGTTGATCACTTCGTGGTCGTCCCAGATGGCGACGGTCGAGACAGAGGCCAACAGATCGCGCAGGGCGGGGTAGCTGCGGTTCAGGCGGTAGAGGGCGCGGTAGTCGGCCAGGGTTTGGGCGGGGCCGGAGGGGCGCAGAAAAGAGTCGGCGTAGACCGTATCACCCAGGTAAACGAAGAAGTCGGGCTGATCGGCCCGGATGGCCGCCAGCGCCTGGAACTCGTTGATCCCTGGCTGCCCTTCCACCAGGGCGCCGTCGGTGTCGCCGCTGAAGGCGAAACGGACGGGGGCGGCTTGGGCGGGCAGGGGGGCGGTGCTGAAGCTGCCGGTGGGGCTGGCAAGGCGGCCCCAACGCCAGCGATAGAAGTAGCGCTGGCCAGAGGCGAGACCGTTTGCCCGCACCTGGGCGGTGAAATCGGCGGCGGCAGTGAGGGTGACGGGGGTGGTGAACACCAGCTGGCCGAAGTCGGCGCTGGCGGCCACCTCCAGGGCGAGGGTGACTTCGCTGCCCCCGCGCGTCCACAGGGTCGCCCCGGCGCCGGTTGCATCCCCGCTGGCCACCCCCTCGCTAAACTGCGGCCGCGGGCCGGCCCGCAACAGCAGCGGCAGATGCACGGTGCTCAACGCCGTTGCCGGCTCCCCGCCGCCGTTGGCGCCAACCACAGTGACGCCATAGACCATGACGGCGACGAGAAAGGCCAGGAGGGGAACGATGAGGCGCTTCATAGACCGGCAAAAAAGTGAGCGGAAAGTCGGCGCTCATTATCCCCCCTCCCGCCCAGATGCCCAAATATCCCGCCGCCAGCGCGCCGCTAACGCGCCGCCAGCGGTTGTCCGCTCGCCAAGACAATGTACAAGTTGGTACAATATGACGCAGATCATATACAGGGGGCGCGGACTGTGTATTACTATAGATGCTTCACCTCCCATCTGGCACCCCTCATCGGTGCACCTCCTTTCAGTGTGTGTGTGTGTGGAGAGACCCCCGGCGCTAACAACGCCGGGGGTTCTCTTTGTGGGGCAGGAGGGCGCCAGGGGTGGCTGCTGCGCCCCTGCCGCCCAGATGATGCTCAGGGACCCGTCTCAGGCCCCGGCGAGATCGCTTGTCTCGGCCCCGGCCGGGCGCGCCTGCTGAAAAACCCCGTGCATCCAGCGCACCCAGGCGAAAAGCGCGATCAACTCGGCCAGGGCCTCGACTTCGACATCGAGCGCCGAGGCCATGCGCTCGTAGACGCGCGGTATCCGCCCCGCGACGACATCATCGACGAATTCATTGAGGACGGTTTCGGTTCGGCTGGCATTGTTCATCGTTGCACACTCTCTCTTTGGCCAAGACGAAGTGAGGGGTCGATTGGTAACTGGCTGCGCCCGCCTCTTGCCGGCCTGTGCCGCCGCCGCCGGTTGGCGAGACTTGCGCCTCTGGTTTACAATCAAGCGTCAGCATTCGCCCACTATGCCGCACCCCACCTTCAAGCTCCGCTGCCGTTTCTGCAACCAACCGGTCGATTGGCCGCCGCCAAGCGCCCGTTGTGCGCGCCCTTCTTGCCGCGGCCCCTTGCAGCCGCGCGCCAACATCGTCTTCGACCCCAGCCTGATCGAGCCGTCGGAGCAAGGGATGTGGCGCTACCGGCACCTGCTCCCGCCGCTGCCCGATAACCCGGTCACACTCGGAGAGGGCTTCACCCCCCTGCTTCCCCTCCCCGAGGCGCGGTTCCAGATCCAGGTCAAGAACGAAAGCCTGAACCCCACCGGCAGCTACAAAGACCGCGGCGCCGCCCTGTTGATCAACAGCGTCGACGGCGATCAGGTCGTCATCGACGATTCCTCCGGCAATGCCGGCGCCGCCCTGGCGGCCTACGCTGCCCGCGCCGGCCGCCGCGCCCGTATCTACGCGCCGGCGCGAGCGCCCAAAGCAAAACGCGACCAGATCCTGCGCTACGGGGCCGAGTTGGTGCCCGTCCCCGGCACGCGCACCGATGTCACCCTGGCCGCCGAAGCCGCCGCCGAAGCCGACGATGTCTTCTACGCCAGCCATGTCTGGCACCCCGGCTACGCCATCGCCATGCAAACCGTCGCCTGGGAGATTTGGGAACAGATGGGCGGGCGAGCGCCCGATTGGGTCATCCTGCCCGTAGGCAATGGCGCCCTCTTGCGCGGGGTGCGTTGGGGTTTTCGCGCCTTACAGAAGGGCAAACGCATCCGCACCCTGCCGCGGCTGGTGGCCGTCCAGGCGGCCAACTGCGCCCCGCTTTGCGCCCTCAGCCGCGGGGCCTACGACCCGGCCACGTTCAAGGCCCGGCGCACCATCGCCGATGGCGTCAGCATCGCCCACCCCCCCTTGTTGGAGGCCATGTGGGCAGCCGTGGAAAAGACCAGGGGCCTGGTCGTCGCCGTGCCCGAAGCGGCCATCCGTCCGGCGTGCAGTGAGCTTGCCCGCCGCGGCTTCTTCGTCGAACCGACGGCCGCCCTGCCCTACGCCGCCCTCAGCCAATTGCAGGAAGCGATCTCGCCCGAAGATGCCGTCGTCCTCATCCTCACCGGTCATGGCTTCAAGTCCGTCCGCTAGAAACGCCTTCCAGCTCGTGCTCGACTTCGAACAACGGCTGGCGGTCTCGTTCAACGACAAGACCCTGTTGCTGCGCGCCCTCACCCATCGCTCCTACCTCAACGAATCCGCCCTCAACTTCGCCGACAACGAACGCCTGGAATTCCTGGGCGACGCCGTGCTCGATCTGCTGGTGGCCGAACTGCTCTATCAACGTTTCCCCGAGCTGCACGAAGGCTTTCTGACGGCCATGCGCTCCAGCCTGGTGCGCCGCGAGGCCCTGGCGCAATTCGCTCGCCAACTCGAGCTGGGCCAACACCTGCTGATGGGCCACGGGGAAGAGGAAAGCGGCGGGCGCGAGCGCGACGCCATCCTCTGCGCCGCCTTCGAGGCCATCATCGGCGCCATCTACCTCGACCAGGATCTGGCTGTCGCCGACCGCTTTCTCCGCCCCTTGATCGAACCCGAGCTACAAGCCCTGCGCAACGGCCAGATGCAAAAAGACGCCAAGAGCCTGTTGCAGGAATGGTCGCAGGCGACGCTCAACGAGACGCCCGCCTATGTCACGGTCGAGACCAGCGGCCCCGACCATGCCCGCGAGTTCACCGTGGCCGTGCGCATCGGCGGCGCCACCTATGGGCTGGGCCGCGGCGCCAGCAAGCAACGCGCCGCCCAAGAGGCCGCCGGCGTCGCCCTGTCGGCCCTGCAAGCCCCGAAGCCGGCCCCTGAGCCGGAAGCCCCACCTCCTCCTGAACCCACCCTGCCATGAGACGCTTCAACCGCGGCTATGTCTGGCTGTTCCTGGCCGTCCTCATCGTTGCCCTGCTCTCGGTGCGCTGGACGCACCAACAGTTCGAGGGCCGCTACCAGGCCCGCATGGAAACCATCGCCGGCTACACGCTCGACGACTGGCTGACCGTCCTCAAGCTCGACGACCTGCTCGGCGACCCGCCCGTGACGCCGCAGCCACCCCCGAATCCGTGAGCCGGCTCACGGATTCGGGTCGTATTTGCATCGCTGCCCGCCCAAGCCGTTGAAGTAGATACAGAGCTTGATATAGGCCGGGCGCCAGAAGGTCTGGCCGGGGGGGCTGGGGTCCATGATCGACCAGTGATACTGCTCGGTGGCAGCCGTCCACTCGGCGTCGGGCATGTAGATCAACGACATCAAGCCCACCCACGGCCAGTTGGCGGCCGCATACTGGTAGGCGCGCACCAGATAGTCGCCCTGCACGTTGGGGTCGATGCCGGCCCCGGCCCCGTGCCAGTAGTAGGGGCTGTCGCTGCGCGGGTCCGACGTCCAGCCGAACTCCAGCACGACAACCTTTTTGTCGGCGTCGCCGAACTGCTCCATGATGCGGCGGATGTCTTCGATATGGCGGAACGAATAGACGCGCAGCCGCTCGGCCGGGCTGGGGTCGTTGTTGTAGAACTTGGGGTTGCCGGCGATGGTGGCCGGGTCGGTTTCGGGTGCGACGGCGTAACCGGCGCCATGCACCCCCAACATATCGAAATAGCCGTCGCTGTTGCCGCCCATCGCCTCGTACATCTGGCGGTAGAACTTCTCGTCGTACATGGCGTCGGCCTGGTCGGCGGTGGTAGGAGCCATGCCGGCCGTGATCACGATGGCGTTGGGGTCAGCGGCCTTGACGGCCCGATAGGCCCGCTGTAGCAGCCGCGCATAGCCAGCCGGGTCGACCGTCTTGTTGCCCCACTCGCGCGCCAGATTCGGTTCGTTCCAGATCTGATAAGCCTGGATGCGCCCGCGGTAACGCTGGGCCAGGGCGCCGACGAATTCGGCAAAGAGCTCGGCGTTTTCGGGCGGGTTGCCGGCCCAGAACGGCTTGTCGGCTGCGGGCGAGGCCCGCACCAGCAGCTTCAGCCCGTGCTGCTCCGCCTGTTGGACGATGCGGTCGGTGCGCGACCAATCGAACTGGCCCCGGCCGGCGCCCTCGATATCCTGCCAGGCAAACCACTGTTTGACCCAGTTGAAGCCGGCGTCCTTCATCAGGCCCAGGTCGCGGTCGGCCACCTCGGGCCGCCACCACAAAAAGGCCTGGGCACCGTAATCGGGCGACCGCATGCCCGGCGAGACCGGGGGCCGCTGCGGGACAGGGGTGGCGGTGGGGGGCGCCGCAGTCGGCGTGGGCGGCTCGGCGGTGGGGGTGGCATCGGCCGGCGCCGTCGCTTCAGCCGGGGCGGTGGTCGCCGTCGGCTCAGCCGGGGTGGGGCTGGCGGGCGGCTGGGTGGCCAGGCCGCTGTCGGGCAGTGGCGTGGGCGAGGCCGCCGCAGATGCCGCGGGCGGGGTGGGTGTTTTCGTCGGCGTGGGCGTGGCCGCGGGCGCTCCGCCCTGGCAGCCACCCAAGAACAGCACCGACGCCGCCAGCACCAGCATCAACCCACCCGTCAGCATCCCAAAAAGAAAAGATGATGCCTGGCGCCGGCTGTGAGTGTTTTCTCTACGCATGTGTGGATGATAGGAGAAAGCGTTTGCGTGTTGCGTAGTCCGCACCAGAGTCCGTCCTACGCAACACGCAAGACGAAACATGCTATTTCGGCATGTTCTTGATGGCGTCGTACACCGGCCGCCCCCACACCGCCCATTGCGCCAGCTCGGTGCCGGGGTTGGTGATGCCGAAGTTCAGGTTCCAGAGCAAGGCCGGGCCAACATAGCCAGTGCCGCGCATCCACTGGTAGAACTCGGCCGTCCAGCGGGCTTGTTCGTCCAGCGAGTTGTCGTTGGCGTAGCCATAGGCCGGGTGCAGGGCGCCGCCGGCAGCCCAACCGAATTCGGTCGGCCAGACGCGCTTGTTGCCATCGCCGTACTTCAGCATGATGTTGCGGTAGCCTTCCACGGTCGAGCGAGCCGACCAGGAATGGTGTGGGCTGTCGCACGGGCCGCGGAAGCTGGCATTGTCGCTGATGATGAAGTCACAGGCTTGCTGCCAGCCGATGCTAGGCGGGACGTTGTAGCCGCTGGGGTGGGAGCCGATCCCGTCGGCGTAGTTCTTCAAGCCGAAGCGGTACATGGCCTCCAGATACTGGAAGTCGTCGATGGCGAGGGCGCCGACATTGCCGGCCGGCGTGAGCGCGCCGCTGATGACCATCGTCTGCGGGCAGGCGGCCTTGATCGAGGCATAGGCGCGCTTCAGCAGTTCCATGTAGCGGGCCGGGTCGAGCGGCTCATTGCCCCATTCGTAGTGCAGGTTCTGCTCGTTCCAGACTTCGATGGCCTTGACCTTGCCGCAGTAACGACCGGCATAGGCGCCGACGAAATTGGCGTAGGTTTGCGGGTCCGCCGGCGGGCCTTCGACGCCGAAATCGGTGTTGCCGGGCCGCGCCCAGTTCGGCGATTTGACGATGGAGACGAGGATATTGAGGCCCTGCCCAGCGAAGAAGTTGACGAGATCATCCTGCCAGCTATAGGCGCCAGGCCCGCCTTCCATGTCTTTCCAGGGCGCCTGCCATTTGACCCAGTTGAAACCGGCGTTTTTGATGGCGCTGGCGGCAAAACCCAGGTCGGCGCCGCCGTAGGGCTGGATCTGCATCCCGTAGCCAAAGCTGCCGCCGCCGGCCGGACGCGGCGCCGGCGGGTTGCTGCCGCCAGAGGCGGGTGCTGGGGCAGGAGCAGCAGCCACCTGCACCGGCGGCGCCGGGATGTCCGTGGCGACGGCTACCTCGGCCACCGGGCCTGAGACGCGCACGCGATCGGCAACGATCCAAACCGGTTTACCGTCGCTGCCTTCCAACTGCCACCAGCTGCCGTTCTGGTTCTTGCCGATGATCTTCATCTGCTGGCCGGCCGCCAGCTGGCCCACGGTGGGATAGGCGGTGCCCGGCCCCTGCCGCAGGTTGGTAGTCCCCGTCGCCACGGCCACCGCAAACGGCAACGGCGTGGGGGTGGGGGTGACGGTGGGCGTAGGGGTGAATTCGGGGGTGGGGGTGGGCGTGGGGGTGAAGGTTGCCACCGCCACCGGCGCCGATTCCTGGGTGGCAATCGGCTGCTCGCCCTTCATCAGGGCCATCTTGACGGTGTAGACGCCGGGCTGGTCGGGGATGTCGAGGTTCGCCGGCTGGTTGAGGCCCGTCGCCGCCTGGGCCACCACCGCCCCTTGCGCGTCCGTCACCGTCCAGCTCTGGCTGAGAGGGGCCTCGGCCATGGAGGGCGAGCCGCCGGTGGCGTAGTTCTGCAGGGTCGTCCAGGTGGCTGGGTCGATGTCGCTGTTTTCGAGCGCCTCGATATAGGCGCCGCCCAGGTTGAAACGGTTGGCCAGCGAGAGCTTTTGGGCCAGGCTGACGCCATCTTCCAGGAAGACGATGCGCTCGTTGCCCGACTGGTCGAGATAGCGATACCACGAGATGCCGGTGGCGGGGTCGAATTGCAAGTTCGATGCCACCAACTGCGGTTGCGTGCTGGCCAGGATGTTCTCGCCGGGTTGGACGACCTGGCCGTTGGTGGCGACATTGCCCGTCAGCGCCGCCAGGGCCTCGTTGTAGCCGCGGAAGATGAAGTAGTTGCCGGCCTGCTCGACCGTGCGCGCGGGGAGGCGCAACTGAATCTTGGCGCGGTTGATTTCATCGGTCGCCCACGCCAGCAGTTTCTCCATCGCCCCGCCGGGTGCATAGTCCAGGGGGTTGTCCGAGCCGGGGATGACGATGTAGTCGGCGGCGGCGCCCAGGGCGCGCCAATCATAGCCGTAGCTTTCCCAGGCGTCGTCGGCCACCTGCGATGGCGAATCGACAAAGACGGCGAGTTGCTTGCCATCCTGGTGCAGCCGGCCGGCCAGATTGCTGACGAAGCGGGTGAACTCGTTGCGCAGAGGCGGATCCACCCCGCGGTAGTCGATGGCGATGCCCTGGTAGGGGCCGCTGGCGGCCAGTTCGGCCAGGGTGTTGATCTGGATTTCCTGCATACCGCCATCGATCAGCAGGTTGGCCAGCAGGTCGGTGCGCGGCGTCTGGCCGGTTTCGTAGTTGCGGGCGGTGGCAAAGGTCTTGTAGGGCGCATCAGTCGCCGCCGGCAGCTCGGTCACGCCATCCACGCTGCCATCGCCACGCAGCAGGAGGGCGGTGGGGTAGAGGATGGTGACGCCGGGCGCAGCTTCGGGCGGCAGGGTCTGGCCTCGCGGCAGGGCGGCGCCTACGACCGGCAGGGTGGGGCTTGTCTGGACGACGGCAAAGGCGGTGGGGGTCAGGTTGACATCCAGTTCCAACCGCTCTTCGTCGGCGACCAGCCTGCTCGGCAGCCATTCCCAGCTCTCACCATTCCAGTTGTAGATATCAAGGGTCTCGTAGGGCAGAGAGTCGTTGGGGATTGGCACGCTGATGCTGCTGCGACGGGGGATGTCGCCGTTGATCGCCAGCTGATAGATGGGGCTGCGCGGGCGCAGGTTGGCCGGGAGGGCGCCGGCGGCCCGGCGCATCTCTTCCGAGGCATCGCCGCGCTCGAAATCGGCCCGCGGCAGCGAGCTGAGTTTGGCGTAGGTCTGGGCATTGGGGCGGAGGCCATCGGCCGGGAAGATGACTCGCGTGCCATCGGGGTCCGCCACCTGGCCGGAAGCGGCGTCGATGGGCGTGTAGCCGATGTTGCGGATGCGGTCGAAGATCTGAACTGGCGGGAGAAGCAGGATCACGATCACCAGGGCGGGGATGATCAGGAAGGTGAGGACCCGGCCCGTGTTTTTGCTCTCGAGAAAGCGGCCAAAACCGCCAAGAAAGGTGCTGTCTTGCATGATGGGGATGCGACTCCTGGAAAAAATTCACCCGGCGATTGCCTGTGGTTGCAGGCCGTTGGCGGCAGCGGCAGGCATGGCGACGGGTGGGTTGCAGGGTGGCTGGGTTATTGGGGGATGCGTCAAGGTCGCGCAGGGAATGCACGAGCGATCGATGCCGCGGGGGGTAAGGCGGCGGGATTGTAGCATATGGACTTGGCGCAGGCAAACCGAAATGGGGCCAGGGGGCCGGAGGTCAGGCGCTGCTGAGACCGTGACAGGCCGGACGAACGGCGGCAAAGCGGCGCCGTGGCGTCGCCGGAGCCTGCCGATTTCGACCGGCGCGGGCGAGCCGTGTATACTCTTGGGCCATGCAACCAAGCACAACCCCCACTGGCGGCGTCAGTCCATCCGGCCGCCGCCGCCTCTCCCGGATTCCCTGGCCGCTCTTGGCCGGATTCGTCGTCCTCATCTGCGCGGGGGTGTCGCTCATCGGCTATGGCCTCTATCTGACGCGGCAAGGGCAGGAAGATTTCTCGACGCCTGGCGATGCGCTCCGCCCCGACCGCATCCTGGCCGGGCTGGCTGTCTCGACCCTGGCCGGTTCGACGCCCGACCTGCTTTACCGGAAGGCGATGGCCGCCGATTCGGTGGAGACGGTGGCAGCCGAGGCCCTGACCAACGCCCAACTGCCCACCACGCAACGGCTGGGCTGGCTGACTGTAGCCGGCCGGCGCTATGCCCTGGGGGACGAAGCCAGGCGAGCCACCGGGCTTTATCAGCTGGCGGCGGACCTGGCGGTGTTGCAGCCGAATCTCTCCGACAGCCAGCGGGCCGAGAGCCTGTTGGCTGTGGCCGAGGGGTGGGTCGAACTGAAAGAAGGAGACCGGGCCAGAGAGGCGCTGACGCAGGTCAGCCTCGTCGCCGAACGCAGCCCGATGATCGAGCCGCCCATCCGCAAGCATCTGCTGGACGAAGTGGGCCGGCTTTACACTGCGCTTGGCGATGCCGACGCCGCTCGCGTCGCCCGCGCCCTGCCTGCCGACGCCCTGGCCGGGCCTTTCGTCCCCAGCCTCGACCCTCTGGCCCAGATCCAGGCGGTGGGGCCGCCCGCCTTCCCAGCGGCCGTGGCCGACGCCATCGCCCGGCGACAGGCGGCGGCGCAGGGTTTCGTCGGCAGCTGGGCCGACCGCCAGGGCCAGGTGGCTCCGGGCGCGCTGTCGCAGCTCGAGCAAGCCCTGCTGGACGAGGATGTCCTGCGCTCGGCCTACTACAGCGCCCGGCTGCAGGATGTCACGCTTTCGCCGCTGGAGCGGGCCAGGGTGCAGTGGGATCAGGCGCAGTGGCTGGCGATCAAACATCGTGCCGCCGGCGGCCTCTTTGGCACGATGCTGGTGGCCAACTGGAAGGCCGAGTTGCCCGCCATCCGCCAGGCCACGCACGATGCCTTCGTCCAGGCCGAGGAGCTTTTACGCCAACACATCGAGACGCTCCCGCCCGAACAGCAGGCCGAGGCGACCTACAATCTCTATCGGGTGGCCCTGATCTGGAGCGCGCTGGGCCTGAACCCGGATGCCGACCTCGTCTTCCTGGCCAATGCCATGAACGACGCCTTGCTGCAATGGCAAGGGGCCGACGGCCTGATGACGGTCGCCAGCATTGGCCCCGGCGACGAAGTCCATTTCAAGCTGATCGACGCCGGTCAGACGGAGTAGGGGGGCGTGAGGCGTGAAACGTGAGGCGTGAGGCGTGAAACGTGAAACGTGAAAAAGAGCAAGAAAACGCTTTATTCGTGTCATTCGTTCATTCGTGTCATTCGTGATCTTCGGTCTGGGTACGCCTTATTCGTGTCATTCGTTCATTCGTGTCATTCGTGATCTTTTGTATGGGTACGCTTTATCTCGTTTCGACTCCCATCGGGAATCTGGAGGACATTACGCTGCGGGCGCTGCGGGTGCTGGGCGAGGCATCGCTGATTGCCGCCGAAGACACACGCCACAGCGGACGGCTGTTGCAGCATTTCGGCATCGACAAGCCGCTCCTCAGCCTGCACGAACACAACGAGGCCGGACGCATCCCCACCCTGCTGGCTGCGCTCGCTCGCGGCGAGGCGGTCGCCCTGATCACCGACGCCGGCACCCCGGCGCTTTCGGACCCCGGCCACCAGCTGCTGCGCGCCGCCATCGCCGCCGGGCACACGCTCACGCCCATCCCCGGCCCCAGCGCCCTGTTGGCCGCCCTGATCCCTTCCGGCCTGCCCAGCGACCGCTTTCTCTTCCTGGGTTTTCCGCCGCGACGGCCCGCCGCCCGGGCCGAGCACCTGCGGGCGACCGCCGCCGAACCGGGGACCCTGGTCTGGTTCGAGTCGGCCCAGCGCCTGCCGGCCCTGCTGCAAGACATTGCCGCCATCCTCGGCCCCGACCGCCGGGTGGTCGTTGCCCGCGAGCTGACGAAACTGCACGAGAACTTCTGGCGCGGGACGGCTGAGGAGGCTGCCAGGGTCTTCAGCCAGCCGCCGTTGGGTGAGATCGTGGTGCTAGTCTCCGGCGCGCCGGACGAGGCCGCCCCTGCTGCCGGCGGCGAGGTCGCGACCGCCCTTGCCGCCCTCCTGGCAGGCGGCCTGGCTCCCACCGAAGCCGCTCGCCTGCTGGCCTCGCTGACGGGGCTGCCGCGCCGGGCTTTGTATCGGCTGGCAACCGGCCGGGTGGAGGACGACGAGCCGGCCGGCGGCTAAAACCTGGATGCGCCCTCGCCAGCGTTCACCCCGTTCGCACCCCCATGCACACGCCGGCGTTCATCCCGTTCGCACGTCGGCGTGCTCACTCCGCAAGTGACGCAACACGCAACACGCAACACGCGTAGGCAAATCGTAGGGCGGACGTGCGCCAGAGGGGTTTGACAGTTTCAGGCTCCGGCGCGATACTAACCCCAGACGCGCTGAGAGCAATGCTCGCTCCCCGGTGCGCAGGAAGCCCCGCCATGAACATGGTTGCCGTGGTTCTCAGTCCGACAGTACAGGCGCTCGCAATCGTCGCGGGCGCCTGTTTTTTGTGCTCACGGCGGGTCATCGTCACCCCCATCTACGCTCACAGGAGGCAGCGCGAATGGATTCGGCAATGATCAGCAAGATCATGAAAGCCAAGCAGTATGCGCAAGAGCGCGACCGGATGCACTTTCGATCGTTCACCGTCGTCTTCACCGGCGACCATCGCGATCACACCGTCACCTACGACATGGGGCGCTGGAACTGCAATTGCGATTTCTTCCTCCAGCGCGGGGTATGTAGCCACACGATGGCAATGGAGCGGGTGCTGGAAGGGATGCTGCCCGCAGTAGCCGAGGCCGCATTGACGCCCGTCATGGCGTAAACGGTACACACGGGCGGGGCCGGTCGTGATGCCGGTCCCGCCCCTAGCCCTGCACCAGCCAGACGCCGACCACGATCAACGCCCCGCCGAGGACGATCCAGATCGTGAGTGGTTCGCCCAGGACGGCGACTGCAAGCACTGCCCCCACCAGGGCAGTGGCATAGAGATAATGGCCCACGCGCGAAGCGGGGGTGTGGGCCAGCATATCCTGCCACCAGAAATTGCCCAGCGCGCCGGCGCCCAGGCCCAAAGCCAGCAGGCTGGCCCATGTCAGTGGCTGGCGGGGCCAGAAATCGGCCTCGGCCACGACAAAAGGCAACAGGGCGAGCAGACCGGTCGTCACGGCCAGGGCCAGCAACACCAGCGGGGGGGTGGAGGCCAGCAGGCGCTTGCTATAGATGATATAGATGGCCGCCGAAAGAGCCGAAGCGGTAGCCAGGACATCCCCGCGCCACGTCTGCAGACCAAACTGCAACTCGGCCAGCTGCCCACCCGAAAGCGCCACTGCGCCCAGCAGCCCCAACCCCATGCCGCCGACCGCGCGCCAGCTGGGGCGCTCGCGCAGCCACGCCACCGCCAGGGCCACGACGAAGATGGGGGTCAGGTTGATCAGAAAACTGGTGTTGAAGACGGAGGTGTAGCCCAAAGCCAGGTTTTGCAGCCCGTAGAGGAGCGAAAAGCCGATGACGCCCAGAGCCGCGTAAGCCCACGGCCGCTGGCGAAACAACTGCCAGGCGACCCTGCCCTGGCCCGAAGCCAGGACAACACCCCAGATGGGGCCAAGCGCCAGCGCCCAGCGCCAGAAGGCCGTCGCCATCGGCCCGATCTCGCGCAGGGCCAGGGCCACGAAAAAGATCGCCGATCCCCACAGCACGACCACGATCACCGGCATGATCTGCCGCCATGGCGGCTGCTGGAAACTCATGGCGGGGCCGCCTCGAGCCGGTCGCCCTGCAGCCGCAACGAAAGCGCCTGCGACACACTGTCGGCGCCCATGCTGATGCCATAGATGGTATTGGCGGCCTCGATCGTGCCACGGTTGTGTGTGATCAGAATGAACTGGGCCTCGCGCGCCAACTCGCCCAACACCTCGCGCACGCGGCCGACATTGGCCTCGTCCAGCGCCGCATCCACTTCGTCCAGGACGCAGAACGGCGTCGGACTGACGCTGAGGATGGCAAAGACGAGGGCGGCGGCCGTCAAAGCCCGCTCGCCGCCAGAGAGCATGGACAGGTTGGCCGCTTTCTTGCCGGGCGGGCGAGCGACGATCTCGACCCCGGTCGTATTCAGGTCGGCGGCGTCGGTCAGCATCAGCTTGGCCGTGCCGCCGCCAAACAGCCGGGTGAAGTAGCGGGTGAAGGCTTTGGCCACGGCCTCGAAGGTGCGTCGGAACTCCATCTCCATCAACTGATCCAGCTCGGCGATCACCTTCTGCAAACCGGCGCCGGCTTCTTCCAGGTCGGTCGCCTGCTGGACGAGGAAATCATGCCGGGAGTGGGTGGCGGCGAACTCGGCCTGGGCGCCGGGGTTGATCGGCCCCAGGCGGGCGATCACGCTTTTCAGGCGATGGATTTCCGCCTCGGTTTCCAGGGGCAACGAGTCGACGTTGGGCAGAGCGGTGACGATGTGATCGAAGGGCAGCGGCTCCTGCGCAGCTACGCCGGGTTCGGTCTCGGCCGACACCAGCCCGAAATCATGCTCGATCTGGCTGCGCAGATAGGAGAGGTGGTCGTCGGCCCGCTGCTGTGCCAGTTGCGCCTGGTTGAGATGCAATTGCTCCTGATGCAGTCGATTGCGGAGGTTCTCGCCCTGGCGCTCGTGCTCCAGCCAGCCGGCCTCGAGCTGGTCGAGTTCGGCCTGGGCGGGGTCGATCCTGGCCGCCAGATCCCCGTAGGCGGCATCGGTCAGGCTGTGCTCCGCCGACAGCCGGGCCAGGTCGGCCTCGAGGGCGACGATTTCAGCGGCGAGGGTCTGGTCGCGGCGCTGGCGCGCGGCCATCTCGGCTTCGGTCTGCTGCAGGGCGGCGCTGTGGCTCTCGACCAGCGCCCCCTGGCTGCGTCGCGTGGCTTCGATGGCGTCGAGCCGGGCCTGGGCCTGCGCCACCGCCTGCACCAGACCGGCCGTCGCCAGCGCAGCCAGCCGTTCCTCCAGGGCGGCGATGCGGGCGGCCGCCTGTTCTTGCTGGGCCTTGAACTCGTCGGTCTCCTGCCGCAGCCCCGCCAGCTGCCGGCCCAGGTTCTCCATCTCCCCGGCCAGCTTGGCGGCGCGCTCGCGGCGCCAGGCTTCGGACTGACGGGCGCGGTCGATGGCCGCCTGGGTGCGGGCCAGGCCGGCCGTGCGCTGGCGCTCGGTCTCACCCAGGGCCGACGCCTGCCGCACCAACTCGGTCAGTTGTTCGTCCACCGCCCGCAGGGCCTGGTTCAGCCCCTCGACCTCCTGGCTCAGCCCCCTGGCGCTGGCCTCGACCTCGGCGATCTGAGCGGGCAACACCCGCCATTCGCGCTCGCGGGCCAACATCCCGCCCTTCTGCTTCTGGTCGCGGCTGCCGCCGCTGACGCTGCCGCCGGGATGGACGTAATCGCCTTCGAGGGTGACGAGGCGGGGTCGCTCCTGGCGCCCGCTCTCGGCGCGGGCCTCTCCCCGGCTGAGGCGCCGGGCCGCGGCCAGGTCGGTCACGACCAGGATCTGGCCGAGCAGCAGCTCGACGGCGGGGCCAACCTGGGGATCGAAGCCGATCTGATCCGCCGCCCAGCCAATGACCCCCGTCTCGCGCGGGAGGGGGAGACGAGGTTGTGGGCGGAGATTGTCGAGGGGCAGGAAAGTGGCCCGGCCGCCCTGCGTCTGTTTGAGATAGGCGATGGCCGCCTCGGCATCGTCCCAGCCGGCGACGACGACATCCTGAATCCGGGTGCCCAGGGCCACCTCGATCGCTTGCTCGAAACGGTCGGGCACATCCAGCAAGGTGGCCATGGGGCCGAAGACGCCGCTCAATTGCCGGCGCTGGCTGGCGGCCATCACCTGGCGCACGCCCGCGAACAGGCCCTCGCCCTCGCTGCGCAGGCGGTCGAGCAGGTCGAAACGGGCGCGCAGGGCGCGCAATTGCGCCTCCAGTTCGGCCCGCTGGCCTTCGATCTGCCCGCGCCTGGCGATCAATTCCTGGCGGCGCTTCTCGGTCGCCTGGTGTCGCTGGCGCAGGGCGGTGATGTCCTCGCCCAGCGTGCGGAGGTCGGCGCTGGCGGCATCGAACTCGGCCTGCAGACGGGCGGCTTCGGCGGCGGCGGCATCGGCGGCGCTCAGTTCGGCGCTGCGTTCGGCCTGGACGGTCTGGCGGCGCTCTTTGGCCTGAACGATGCGGTTCTCGCGGTCGGCCAGACGGGTGCTGAAATCGAGATGTTTGCGCCGCACGGTCGCCAGGTCGGCGTCGGTCTGGCGGCGTTCGTTTTCGAGGGCGGCCAGTTCGCCGCGGGCCTGAGCCAGGCCATCCTGGTGCTCTTGGCGTTGGGCGATCACCGTCCTCAGCACAGCCTCGGCGGCAGCCAGTCGTTCGCCCTCGCCCTGGCGCCGCGCCGACAACACCTGTAACTCCTGCCCGGTGCGGGCGCGGTCGGCCCCCAGGCTGCGCAGACGCTCGCCGCCAACGGCTTGCTCGCGAGCCAGTTGGTTGCGGACGCCGGCCTGAGCATCGAGTTGCCGCCGCCACTCGGCCAGCTGCGCCCGCAACTCGGTCTGGCGCTGACGCAAGGCGGTCGTGGCCAGACTGTGGGCGTCGATCGCACCCTGGCTGCGGTCGAGGATGGTCTGCCACTGGGCGACGGCGGCGCGGGCGTCCACCAGCTTGCCCAGGGCCAGCCGCCAGTTGTAGCCATACCAGACGAGCAACAGCTTGCGCAATTCGGCGCCGAATTCCTCATATTGGCGGGCGCGCTCGGCCTGGCGTTCCAGTTGGCGCAGGCGGGGGCTGATCTCGGCGATGATGTCGCGCACGCGGTTCAGGTTGTCGCCGGTCTGCTCCAGCTTCTCCAGGGTTTGGCGGCGCTTGTTGCGATAGGTGGTGATGCCCGCCGCTTCCTCGAACAGTTCGCGGCGGTCTTCGGGGCGGAGGGCCAGGGCCTGGTCGATGAGACCCTGGCCGATGACCAGGTGGGTGCGGCGCCCCAGGCCCGAACGGTCGAGCAATTCCTGCACGTCGCGCAGCCGCACCTTCTGGCCGTTGAGAAAATACTCGTTCTCACCCGAACGGTAGGCGCGACGCCCGATCACCACCTCGTTGAAATCGAGCGGCAGCCAGTTGTCGGTATTGTCTAGGGTGAGGACGGCCTCGGCCATGCCCATGCGGGCGCGCTCGCTCGACCCGTTGAAAATCATGTCATCGGTTTTTTTTCCCCGCAAAGCGGTGTAGGATTGCTCGCCCATCACCCAGCGCACGGCGTCGGCCAGGTTGGACTTGCCGCTGCCGTTGGGGCCGACGATGGCGGTGATGCCTTCGTCGAAGATGAATTCGGTTTTGTTGGCGAAGGTTTTGTAGCCGTGGAGATGGAGCTTTTTCAGTCGCATGGGGCAGAAGGCGGCCCGAACCCAGGGGGGTTCTGGTCAGCGGATCAGTGAGCGCAGGGGCGAGGCCAGGAGGGAGGGGAGCAGGAGATGGAGGAGGAAGGCGAGGAGGAGGGCAAGGAGGCCGGTGAGCGCCAGGCGCCGGCGGTCGCGCGTCAGCAGGCCGTGGACATTGCCCGTGACCAGCGGTTCGGCCATGAACACGCTCAACGCCGCCCAGGCAACGATCTCGGCCAGGGTCCAGGGCGGGAGGCCGGCAACCACGGCCAGAGGGCTGGCGGCGTCGAGAAGGTTGGCCGTCCACAGGCCCAGGATGCTCAGTTCGCGAGCGGCGACGATGAGCGGCAGCAGGCCGGCGGTGAGGGCGCCGCCCGCCAGCAGCAGGCCGGTGCGCCGGAGGAAGGCCGGGAGCCAGGAGGCCGCTGGCTCACTGGCGCCGCCCTGACCGCCCAGCCACAGCATCTGGCTGGCGATGAACTGCGTGCTGCCCGGCACGGCCGCCTGGGCCTCCATCTGGCCCAGGGCCCGGCCGGCGACGAGGCTGATCAGGAAGACCAGGGCCGCCCAAAAGACGACGAAGCGCACGGCGACATCGACGCGGGCATGGCGCAGCGACCAGAGCAGAAACGGCCAGACCAGGAGGCCGCCGATCACGGGCATGGCAGTTTGCTGCCGGGTGACGAAGCCTATGACCATGCTCAGGGTCAGGCCCACGGCCAGGGCAAGATAGAGGATCGGGTCAGCGGCAAGGAGGCGCATGGGGGGGCAAGTCGCAAGTCGCAGGTGGCAGGTCGCAGGTTCTTCGTTGATTGTTGATTGTTGATTGTTGATTGTTGATTGTTGACTGTTTCTACTTGTCTACTTGCCTACCTACTCTTCACCCCCCCAGTCAGTGTAGCACGCGGGGTCAGGGCGCTGGCAAGATTTCGTGCGGGGGGTGGCGGGGTGTGCGCAGGAGGCGGCGGGCCAGGTCGTCGACCAGGATCAGGCGGCGGGGGGCGACGAAATCGGGCGGGGTGGGGAGGCCGAGGATGCCGGCCGGGTCGAGGCCCAGCCGCCGGCACAGCAGCAGGCCGAATTCGTAGCGGCTGAGCGGTGAAGGCCCGGCCAGGTTGAGGACGCCGGTGAAGGAGCCGCCGGCCAGCTCGACCAGGCTGGCTGCCAGGTCGGGGGCATAGACCGGGCAGCGGATCTGGTCGCTGAAGAGGGTGATGGTCTGCCCCGCCCGCAGGCCCTCGACCAGCCAGGTGGTGCTGTGGTCGAGCGGGTCGAAGCCATAGATGAGCGAGGTGCGAACGATGACCGGGGCGGGATGGAGACGGCGCACCAGGTTCTCGGCCCGGGCTTTGGCGCGGCCGTGCGGGTTGAGGGGGTCGGGCTGACCGGGAGGCGGTTCGGGACAGGGCAGGGCCGTCTCGTCATAGCGGTCGGCGGCGCCGTCGAAGATGATGTCGGTCGAGAGGTGGATCAACCGGGCGCCGGTCTCGGCGGCGGCGGCGGCGATGTGGGCGCTGCCCTGAACGATGACGGCGTCGAAGTCGGCCGGCTGGCGAGCGATGGCGGTGTGGAGGATGAGGTCGGGGCGGATCGAGCGTATGGCCGCGTTCACGGCCCCGGCTTGGGTGATATCCAGCGCCAGCGGCGTGAGGCCTGGACGCGAGGCAACGGGCCGGCGGTGGCAGCCGGCCCATACCCGCCAGTCGGCGGGCAGGTGGTCGAGCAGGCGCCGGCCCAGGTAGCCGCCGGCGCCGGTGATGAGGACGCGCATCGAGCGGCCCATGCTAAGGCCGCCAGCCCCAAAATGCCAACTCCAGATGCGGCCAGCAGGGGAGGCTTGCTCAGGGTGTCGAGGTCAGGAAGGGCTTGCCGTCGGCGTAGCACAGCAGTTGCACCACGTTCCGGCCCGAAATCGCCGCCATCGGCACGGTGCCGCCCGGTTCGACCCACTGTCCGCACTGGTAGAAATGGCCCAGTCGGGGCAGCGTGTTGGCCATGCCGGCGATCATCATCCGCATCGTCTGTTTCGTCAGCAGCCAGCCGCAGGTCGAACCGAGCCAATTGCCGGTGTAGCGTTCGTAGCTCAGCGGCGTTGCCACATCGCAGACCTCGATCTGGTTGCCGAGGCCGGGGTAGATGCGCTCCAGAAAGCCAATCACCTGCTCGGCCACCTGCGACTGCTCGCTGTCATACAGTCTTCGCCCGTAGATACGTTGCCAGTAGCCGTAGTCGCTACGGATCATCACCTCGATCACCGAGTGGCCGGCGGGCGCCAGGCTGGGGTCGAAACAGTAGTGCTTGACGCCGACTTCCTGGCGCTGCTCACCGGCAAGTTCGAGCGGCTGCTCCAGCAGGTAGGTGACCCAGTGCGGCTCGCGGCTGAGGTCGCGCTGCACGCCCAGCGAGACCTGCACCTGTGAATGGATGGGCATGCGCCCTCGGTAGAGTCGATCGAGCCTGGCATGGGTGTAGTTGCCGTCGAGCAGATCGTAGACCGTCTTGTAGCCATCGGCGGCCGAGATGACCGCATCGGCCCGGTGTTCGCTATCGTCATAGAGCCTGACCCCCACGGCCCGGTTGTTCTCGACCAGGATCTTCTCCACCTGGGCCTTGTAGTGGATCTGCCCACCCAACTGTCGGTAGCGCTGTTCGATGGCGCGAGCGAAGGCCAGCGAACCGCCGGCCGGGAAGGCGGCGTTGCCGGTGTGCATGGCCGCCAGCACCGACAGGGCGCCGATCATGGGGATTTCGGGCCAGCCGAAGACGAGGGCCATTGCCCTGGTCAGCAAAGGGTCGCGGAAACGGGCGCCGAACTCCCCCGCCGACACTGTCGCCCAGCGGGCCAGGGCGCCCACGAACGGCAGCATCGCCCGGCCCAGGGCCATGCCATCGGCCGGCCTCATCAACGACTTCGGCTTCTGTCTCATCGCCGACATGTCGAAGCGGGTGAACAGCCGCACACCGTCGGCAAGGCGCTGGCTGAGCCTGGCATCGGCCGGCGAGAGCGCCGTCATGTGCTCTTGGAGACGGTCGGGGTCGCAGTAGGCGATGAAGGTGCGGCCATCCGGCGCGGTGACGCGCATCAATTCCTCATGGTCGATCATCGCCCGGCCCTGCACTGCGCCCAGTTCTTCCCACAGGCGATGGAAAGGCTGGCCGGCGCCAGAGCCAAACAGATAATGGATGCAGCCATCGAAGACATAGCCCTTGCGCTCCCAGGCGGTGCAAAGGCCCCCCGGCAGATCATGCAACTCGAAGATTTGGCTGCGATAGCCGTTCATTTGGGCGTAGCAGCCTGCGGCCAGCCCGGCAATGCCGGCGCCGATGATGATAAGCGATTTGTTGGACATAAGAACGCTGCCAAACCTCGACAAAAATGTGATTTGCGCACCCATTATCGCTACACCCGCACTCCCTGACTATGATGGGCGTCATAGTCGTTCAAGGTTCTGGCGAAGCCCCTGTCACACTGTGTCGAAGAAGCGACCACTGTGGCAGGGCGATGTCGCTCATGTCTATCACAACACCAGCGGATCGCGCCGAAACGCTTTGCCGCCCCCCTGTCCCCGTGCTAGACTGATCTCCTTCGCATTTGCGTACGCACGGTACTGCTCCAAGGTGACGATATCGGCGCCGACGCCCGCTCGGTCTACCAGGTCCTGCTTGCCCTCACCTGAGCAGACGCACTTCGCTTATGTCGACTTTCTCGTAGACATCCGTCAAAGCCAAATGGCAACCTATGGACGGCAACTCGATGGCGTCTTGCAGTTGCTCATATTCTGATAACAACCATCTATTGTCGGCCTGGCGCACGAAATGCTCGATATAGCATCGTTCCTGCGAAATGAGCAGGTATTCTTCGAAAGATTCTAGCTTACGGTAGTGCTCGAATTTCTCGCCATGATCGTAGCCAGCAGTTGTTTTCGATAATACTTCGACGATCAGCGTAGGATTGAGCAAAGTATCCTGGACTTGGTCATCGAAGCGAGGCTGGCCGCACACAACCGATACGTCAGGGTAGGTGTACATGCCGGTGACGCTCACCTTGACGCGCATATCACTTGGAAAAACATCGCACTGGCGCTTGCGGAGTTGAGCATGCAATGACGCAACCACATTTGCTGCAATCAAGTTGTGGCGGCGGCTGGCCCCGGCCATAGCAAAAATGGCGCCAGCGTAATACTCGCTCTTGCTCTCAGCCAGTCGCTCCAGCGCCAAATACTCTTCAGGTGTGATAAAGGGTTGGACTTCTGCGTGCATGGCTGAATCATAGCAAATGAAAAGCCCGACGACAACACCTCGGCTGCCGATAGCTGTGGCGCGCTGTTGAATTCGACAGCACCAAGGTTACAATGCCGCCAATCACTCACTGGCGGAGACGATTCCCATGCGAAGCATCCTCATCTTCCTAACCCTTCTCGCCCTCCTCACCCTCACCGGTTGCCAGGCGTCGCTGCCGCTGTCGATCGTGCCCAGCACGATCACGCCAACGCCGAACGGGCCAACCGCGCCGGCCACGGGCGGCGCCACCACGACGCCCACGCTCACCGACACGGTTCCGCCGCCCTCGCCAACCGCCTCGGCGACGCCGCCGCCCAGCGCGACGCCGACCGCCACCGAGACGCTCACCGCCCCGCCCACGCCCACCGCCAGCCCCAGCCAAACGGCGACGGCGCTGCCAACGGCGACCGTCCCGCCCACGGCCACGGCCACCGCCAGCCCCACCCGCACCCCCACCGCCCTGGCGCAGTTGCGCCGCCTTAGCCCCACACCCACGCGGCGGACATTCACCGCCACGCCCACTCGCCCCCGCCTGCTGCCGACGCGCACGGCTACTCGCCCGGCTACTCGCCCGGCCAGCCCCACCCTGCGGCCGCCCACTCGCACACCCACTCCTTCGGCCACGGTCAGGCCAAGTCCCGCCCGCCTCCGCATCGAGATGACGGAGACGCAACTGAACAAGTTGGTGCGCGATGCCATCGCCAAAGACCCCAACACGCCCGTCCGCAGCATCAGCATCGACACGAAAGCCGGCAAAGTGGTGATCACCGCCGTGGCGCGCCTCGGCTTCTTCAACGTCAACCTCGAGATCACGGTCGTGGTTGACGTCCGCAACGGCCGGGCGACGCCGGTCATCCAGGAAATCCTCGTCAACGGCCGGCCCGCCACCGGTTTTCTGCGCCAGCAAGTCGAAGCGGCCCTGCAACCCTACCTGAATCAGATCGCCGACATCAGCAAGGATATGTACGTCGAATCGGTCAAGATCAGCGAGAGTGGGCTGACCATCGACGGTCGGCCGAAGTGAAGCCAGGCGGCGCCGCCCCCCCTGCGATCTTGACAAGCCGCGGATTCTACTGTATGGTTTGCCACAATGAAATCGATACCATGAAATCGATACATCTGTCATTCGTCGTTCAGGAGTCTGCACCATGAACTCGAAAGAAAGAATGCTCACGGCCCTGCACCGGGGCAAGCCCGACCGCCTGCCCGTGACCGTGCATCAGTGGCAGCAGTATCATCTGGACAAGTATCTGGGCGGGGTGGAGCCGCTGGAGGCCTTCCAGATTGTGGGGATGGATGCCTCGATCCAATATTTCGCCGACATGGGGCAGTTCTGGCTGGTGGACGCCGACTTCAGCAAGTTCTCGACGCCAGAATGGCGAGACGAGATGACGGTCGTCAGCAGCGACCCCGACAACCGCATCAACCACCATGTGGTCACCACGCCCGAAGGGGTGTTGACCTACAAGACGGCCGGCAACCTCATGACCACCTGGGTGACGGAATACCTGGTCAAACACGACGAGGACATCGACCTGATCCGCAAGTACATGCCCGTCCCGGCCCTCGACCCCAAACCGGTGGCCGAACTCTACGACCGCATCGGCGACAAGGGCATCTTGCGCGGCTTCGTCTGGGGCGACCAGGCGGGATGCTGGCAACACGCCTGCTGCCTGCACCCCACCGAGGACATGATCCTGGCCTGCATCGACAAACCCGACTGGGTGCACGAATTCCTCGGCATCCTGTTGGAGAAGAAACTGCGCTCGGTGGAGACGATGGCCGGGGCGCGCTTCGACCTGATCGAGACCGGAGGCGGCGCCGCCTCCTCGACCGTGATCTCGCCCGCCCTGCACGCCGAATTCTGCACGCCCTACGACCGCCAGCTGCATGACGCCCTGCATGGCGCTGGCTTCGACCTCATTGCCTATCATACCTGCGGCGGCACGTTCAAGATCGAGAATCTGATCATGGCCAACGGCTGCGATGTCTCGGAGACGCTGGCGCCCAAAAGCATCGGCAGCAACCAGGAGCCGTGGGATTTCCAGGCCAAAGTTGGCGGCCGGCTGGCGGTGATCGGCGGCATGGATCAGTTCTCGGTGCTCAGCGATGGCACGCCCGCACAGATCCGGGCGATGGTTTTCAAGCTGTTCGAGACGGTGGGCAGAGATGGCGGCTATGTCTGCTCGGCTTCCGACCATTTCTTCGAAACGCCGGTCGAGAACCTGCGCATCTTCGCCGAGGCCGCGCACGAGTGCGTGTATTGAGGATTGATCCGCGAAGAGCGCGAAGGGGCGCGAAGAAACGTCGTACTACAACCGCACTTGTCATGCTGAGTCATCCATGCCGCGCGGCGGGATGCGCCCGAGCAATGAACTCCCACCCTGTCTTTCCGAACGGGTCGATCTGGCGTTCTGTCGCTTCGACCAGCCAGTGAGGAATCCCCAAGTCAGAAGTTCATAAGCAGGTGAACACCCACGAATGCCCACACGCAGCGAACGCATCTATCTATGTCCTCGCGACAATGGCCAGCCAGGCTGGGTCATGGACTTTCCGGCGTGGTGGAATCGCAGCGGCTTCTTCGAGAAGTACGGCCCCTTCGAGAAGCAAGGCTCACGTTGGTTCGACACCGGCAATCCCTGGTACGTGGACTACGCCTTACTCCTGACCATGAGCGAAGCGGCGGCCTGGGATAAACAATGTCGAAAAGCATTTGCGGAGGACTCGCGAAATCAGCAGGCTGCGATAGCGGAAGCAATGCGTCTCCTGGCAGGGAGGCTCGATGCGGCCCAATGGGTCATTGTCGAGTCCTACGAGTGGGAGTCGGGCCTGGAATAGAATCCGCCTGGGCGGTCTGCTGCGTCCATCGTCAGCTAGGCTTTCAATCTCAATCCGTGTTCCTCCGTGTTCATCCGTGTCCAGGAGCCTTTTCTGACCGTCTACCAGGGTCGCGATCGAGGCCACACACGAGGCCCGTTAGTCGCTGCGGCTTTCTTGACAAACGCTCTGGGCTGCGTTATCATCGCCATGATGAAATCGATTTCATGATATCGATTTACATCATCATTTTCCTCTCCCCCCTCCCCTCCCCAACCACGAGGCGCAGGTAGTGACCACCATTAGCGATGTCGCTAAACGAGCGGGCGTTTCGCCAGTCACGGTTTCACGGGTCATCAACGACCTGGGAAACGTGAGCCTGGCCACGCGCGAGCGGGTGGGGTTGGCGATCCAGGAATTGGGCTATGTGCCGAGCGGGGTGGCGCAGAGCCTGCGCTCGAAACGGACGCGCTCGCTGGCCCTGATCGTGCCCGACATCCAGAACAGCTTCTGGACGACGGTGGCGCGTGGGGTCGAGGACGCCGCCCAGAGCAAGGGCTACTCGGTCTTCCTCTGCAACACCGACGAAAACCCCGCCAAGCAGCGACGCTATCTCGAGGTGGTGATCGGCCAGCGGGTCGATGGCGTCATCATCGCCCCCTACGATTCCGACGGCGCCAACCTGGCGCCGCTGCGCGACCGCGAGATTGCCACGGTCGTCATCGACCGCCACATCGAGGGGTGGGACACCGACACGGTCAACAGCGACTCGATCGCCGGGGCGCGGGCGCTGACGCAACATCTCCTCGGCCTGGGCCACCAACGCATCGCCATCATCACCGGCCCGGCCACCACCACCACCGCCGCCGACCGCGTGACGGGCTATCGCCTGGCCCTGAACGAAGCCGGCCTGACGCCTGACGAGCGGCTGATCAAATATGGTGAGTTCCGTTCGGCGGTGGGCGAGCGGCTGACGCACGAGGTCTTCGACGCCGGGCTGGCGCCGACGGCCATCTTCGCCGCCAACAACGTCATCGCCATCGGCGTCATGGCCGCCCTGGAAAAACGCGGGCTGCGCGTCCCGCACGACATCGCCCTGGTCTGTTTCGACGACCTGCCCAACACCTCGCTGCTGTTCCCGTTCTTCACCGTGGCGGCCCAACCGGTGTACGAAGTCGGCGTCAATGCCGCCCAATTGCTGTTCAGCCGGCTGGAAGCCGAGGCCCCGCTGCACCCGCGCCATGTGGTGCTTCCCACCCGTCTCGTCATCCGCCACTCCTGCGGCAGCAAATGGCAGCGCGGCATCGACTTTGGCATCAGCCTGCCCCTGCCTGCCGCCGGCCAAGACGAGACCCGGCTGGTGCCGCCGCTCGGCCCGGCCGCGCTGCGGTTGGCGGCGATGGGATGGGACGGCGCCGCCGCTGGCGAGACCCGGCCGACCAGTTACGACAACTCTGACATCGACCGGCTGCTCAAGGCCCTGCGCCATCAGGAACCCGACCGCATCCCCCACCTGGAGTTCTGGATCAGCAGCCGCCCGGTGCTGGAATATGTGCTGGAACGACCGCTGGAGAACCCAAGCCCGGACGAGAAGACGGGCGAGCCGCTCATCCAGCCGGAGGAACACATCGAGTTTGCACAACGGTTGGGCATGGATGCGGTGACCTGCCGTTTCATCTGGCGGCCCAACAATGTCTATCGCCAGGCGTCGGACGGGAGCAGGCACTATGTGGATGGCACGGTCAAGACCTGGGCCGACCTGGAGAACCTGGAGCCGCCGCCGTCGCTGTTAGATCAACTCAACCATCTGGAGCGTTATCTGCGGGCCAGCCAGGGCACGGGGGTGGGTGTGGCGCCCGATTTCAGTTCGTTTTTCGACAGCGCCCTCCTGGCCGTTGGCATGCAGGACGCCCTCTACCGCTTCCACGATGACCGCGCCTTCCTGGAGCATCTGATGGATACGCTTCTGGCCCACCAGGAGCGCGTCGTGCAGGCAGTCTGCGACCGTTTTGGCGATGATCTGGCCTTCGTCCTGATCAACGATGACGTGGCTCACAATGCCGGCCTCCTCATCCACCCCGACATGTTCGCCCAGATCTTCCCGCACCGCCTGCGCCGGCTGATCACCCCGGCCAAAGAGCGCGGCAAAGCGGTGGTCTTCCACTCGGATGGCAGGCTCGATCGCCTGCTGCCGCTGCTGCACAGCGCCGGTGTAGACGCCGTCCACCCGGTCGAGCCGGAAGCCAACGACATCCGGGAGCTCAAACACGAGTGGCAAGGCAAACTGGCCTTCATCGGCAATATCCCCACCTTGCTGCTGGCGCACGGCAACGCCGCCAGCATCGAGGAGCGTGTGCGCGTTCAGTGCCAGCAATTGGGGCCAGGCGGGGGCTATGTGCTTGGCAGCTCGACCAGCATCATGGAGGGCATCCCCCCGCGCAATTTCGTGACCATGACGCAGGCCGCGCACAAGTACGGCCGCTATGGCTCACTCGGCAGCCTGGCCTGGCAGTTCGACCCCGTGGTTTCGAGCAACGGCCGGGTGACGGCCGGCACGACGAAGGAGATGACAAGATGACACTCAGTTCTCGCCAGCGCGTGCTGACGGCGTTTTCGCACCAGGAACCGGATCGGACGCCCTGCTGGCTGGGCGCTTCGCCGGAATGGAAGCAATTGGCGCGCGACTACCTGGGCCTGGCCGACGACGAGGCCCTGCTGCACTACCTGGGCGATGACTTCCGCCGGGTGTTCAGCAAGTATGCCGGGCCGGACGAACGCAGCCCGGACAAGATGCTATCGCCCGAGGCCACCTGGCGCTCGCCCTTCGACATCGAACGACACGGCTATGGCTATGGCATGCCCCTGGTCAGTCCCTTGAAGAACGCCACCCTGGCCGAGGTCCACGCCTTCCCCTGGCCCGACCCGGAGTGGATGGACGTCTCGCACATCCGCGACGAGGCGCGGCAATACGAACACGAGTACGCCATCCTCGGCGGCGAATGGTCGCCCTTCTGGCACGATGCCATCGACCTGCTCGATTTCGACGGCCTCATCTACCAGATGTACGACGACCCGGAGGTGGTGGATGCGGTGATGATGTACACGTCCGAGTATTACCTAGCCGTCAGCAGGCGGATTTTCGAGGCCGTGGGCGACGCCATCGACATCTTTTTCATCGGCAACGACTTCGGCGCCCAGACCGGGCCGATGCTCAGCCCCCCGCTTTTCCGCCGCTTCGTCCTCCCACATCTGCAGAAATTCGCCGATCTCGGCCATGAATTTGGCAAGCGGGTGGTGCTGCACACCGACGGCTCGCTCCGCCCCCTCCTGCCCGACATGATCGCCATCGGTCTCGATGGCATCCAATCGGTGCAACCCTATTGCACCGGCATGGCGCTGGACGGCCTCAAGCGGGACTTTGGCCACGACCTGACCTTCATGGGCTGCGTCGATACCCAGGCCCTGATCGAGACCACGGCCGAGGGCGCCCGCCAGCTCACCCTGCGCACCCTGGAGACGATGATGCCCGGCGGCGGCTTCATCGCCTCGCCCAGCCACGATTACCTGCTCCCCGAAACCCCGGTCGAAAACGTCATCGTCATGTACGAGACGATCCGGGAGTGTGGGGAATATCGGTGATCGGAGATTAGAGATTGGAGATTGGAGATTGGAGATTGCCGATCCCCAATCTCTAATCTCTAATAACCAATAACCAATCCCAAAGGAGTCCCACCCATGAAACGCTACGGTCAAGTCATCGGCGTCAAACCAGAACGATTGGAGGAATACAAACGGTATCATGCTGCCGTCTGGCCGGAGATTTTGGATATGATCCGGCAGTGCAATATCGTCAATTACTCGATCTATTACAAAGAGGTAGCTCCAGGAATGCCGCTGCTTTTCGCCTTCTTCGAATATATTGGCGATGATTTTGACGCCGACATGGCCAAGATGGCTGCCGATCCCATGACGCAAAAGTGGTGGGATGTGATGATGCCCATGCAAGCGCCGGTGCCCTTGCGCGCAGATGGCGAATGGTGGGCGAATATGGAAGAAGTCTTCCATACAGATTGATATTGGTTATTGGTTATTGTTGTATGTCATTGCGAGGCCGTAGGCCGAAGCAATCCCAAACTTTCTCATGCGATTTGGGGATTGCTTCCTTGCACTAATAACAAGTAACCAATCTCCCCTTTCCAAAGGATGCTACACATGGAACGCTCCGCCAAAACATTAGCCAAAGTCGAAAGAATGCGCCGGGCGCTGCATCACCAGGAGGCCGATCGAGTGCCGATCAGCGATTTCTTCTGGGGCAGCTTCGTCAACCGTTGGCGCCAGGAGATGGGCCTGCCCGCCGATGCCGACATCTACACCTACTACGACCTCGATTGGCAGGTCACCATCCCCAACATGGACCCGCACATCAAGTCGTTCGAGACGCTGAAAGAGACGGACGAGGATGTGGTGGTCAAGACCGGTTTCGAGGCCACCATCCGCAAAAAGTTCGCCGACCCCATGCCCGAATGGCTGGAGTTCGGCCTGACCAGCATCGAGCAGACCGCGACTTTCCAGTTTGACGACCCCTGGGACGAGCGCCGCTATTTCAGGGCCGGGGACAACCAGATCGCCGGGGTGGGCGACGGGTTCGCCCGCAACTCGCCCGCCTGGGTAGAGACAGTCAAAAAGCTGCACCCGGATTTCGCCGTCTTCGGCAGTGTGTGCGAGGCCAACGAATACATGACCCGGATCGTCGGCCCGGAGAACAATCTGCTGTGGGTGGCGCTCTATCCCGACGAATACGCCCGCTTCATCGAACGCACAATGGAGTTCGCCATCGGCGTCCTGCAGGCCCAGATCAAGGCTGCCGATGGGCTTCTGGATGGCATGGTCATCTGGGGCGATGTGGCCTACAAGAAGGATGTCTTCTTTGCCCCCGACTGGTGGCGGGCGCACTACAAGCCCTATCTGACCGAGATGGTGCGGATTTGCCACGAGGCCGACCTGCCGGTGATCTACCACGGCTGCGGCAATGTCAAGCGCATCATCCCCGACTTCATCGAGACCGGCATCGACGCCTACAACCCGCTGGAAGCGAAAGCCGGGCTGGATGTGGTGGATCTGCGCCGGCAATACGGCCACACTTTCGGCTTCTGCGGCAACATGAGCGTGATCGACTGGGCCGAGCTCAGCCCCGCCGAACTCAAGCCCATCGTTCTCCGCAAGCTGAACGCGGCCAAAGGCGGCGGCATGATCTTCCAGTCTGATCACTCCGTCCCTACCAACGTCTCCGCTGCCAACTACGATTATGTGGTCAAGCTCGTGCGCGAGTGGGGGCAGTATCCGCTGAAGTTGGGCGAGTATGATATTCCTGATTTGAATTGAGTAGACAAGGAAACAAGTAGACAAGTAGACAAGGAAGAGAAGTCAACTTGCAGCTTGCCACCCGCCACCTGCCACCCGCCACCCACCACCTGCCCCCCATGCACCTCCACCGCCTCCTACCCCACCAGTTCCGGCAAGCCATCGATGAGAAATGGCCGTTGCTCGCGCCCACCGGCTGCATCGAATATCATGGCCCGCACCTGCCGCTGGGCGTGGATACGATGATCGTCGAGGAGTTGCTGGCGCGGGTGAGCAAGCGCATGCCGTGCATCGTGGCCCCGCCATTGTGGTATGGCCCTGCCAGCTACGCCGTCTCTGGCCCGGAGCTGGGCTCGCTGGACGTGAGCACCGAGCGTTTCGGGCGACACGTGAAGGACGTGCTGGCCGGGTTCTGGGACATGGGCTTCCGGTGGATCATCGTCGGCGTCCACCATCAGGGCCTGGACGGGCCGGAATCGCTGGCCATCCGCCAGGCCGCTGCCGAGGTCATGTTCGAGCGCAGCTACGCCGAGCGCGGCAAAGCCTGGTGGGGCAAGGCCCCGTTGGAGGCGCAGGACAACGTCTTCGAGCGCATCCAGGTCTGGCCCAGCGTGCTGCCCGAGGCGGCAGCCCAAAAGATCGAGATGGGCGACCACGCCGGCTTCTACGAAACCTCGTACATCCTGGCCGCGCATCCAGAGCTCGTCGATCTGAACAAGTTGGGCATGAATCCCCCCTGGTACACGAACACATCGACCAGCAGAGCCCGCGAGGCCACAGCCCAGGCCGGTGAACGGATGCTGGGGATCATGGCCGACGCCTGGGTGAGCAGACTCTCGGCCATGACCCGCCCTAAACGTCCTTCTCCGAATGAAGTGACAGTTAGCGGTTTGTTTTAGCGTAGTAATTGGTAATTGGTAATCAGATATCCCTCAATTACCAATTACTAATTACCAATTACTAATTACCAATTACCACAATACCACACACAGGAGGCAAAGAAGACGACGAATATCCACGCTTATCCACCATACTATCCTTATTCCACCCTTTCAATCTCATCAAGAAGGAGAGACTCCCATGTCTGAA